>JAPLHX010000177.1 GCA_026389415.1 Coprothermobacterota bacterium
CCGGACGGGTCGCCGCTGACTCTACCGGCTCTGCCAAGGTCTGGGGTGCTGTCGGTTTCTCTTTTTTTCCAGGCCCGCGCTTGCGCTTGGTGGAACCGCTTGACTCCGGCAGGTTTTCTGTTGGCGAACTGGTTTTCGCCCGCTTTCCCTTCAGATTGCTCACAGGAACAGGAGCTTCTTCGGGTTGCAAAGAAGCAGTTTCTTTTTTAGTTTGAGTTTTGGCCTTTCCCACCATGGATGATTCCTTCAATTCTCTTCCTCTTTAACAAGCTTGCTGCGCGATTTATTCACAAGTTCTCGGTATTGTAACAGTTTCTGCTGCAAAACATCGTTCTGGCCGGTCTGCTCCAACTGCTTCATCTCTTCTTTTAGACGCTTCAATTCCTGCTTCGTCTTTTCTTGTTGGATTCGATCCCAACATTGCCGCGCTTCTGCCAGGGGATCGATCACCTCTCGCCCGGAGAGCAGCAAGCGGGAAAATAGCGCCAACAGCTCCGGGTCTTCACTCGACAGGGTTGGCTTGTCTTTCCCTTCCTGCCAGCCAGCCACCGCTTCTTCCAAGATCTGCCGGCAGCCGGGATGGCGCAAGTCTGACGGCTGTAAAGGTTCCAAATCGGCCAAAAGGGAGGGTTGGGCCAGCACCATCTGCAGGAGCTTCTCTTCGGCGGCCGGAATCGTGCGAGCCGCTTTCTGCGCTTCGTCGATGGAAACGGATTTTCGCGCGGGTTTCGTCTTCTGCAGCGGTCCCTTGATCTGTTTCATTTGTTGAAAAAGGATCTCCTCACCCAGTCCGGCGTCCAATGCCAACCGCTTGATGTGCTGTTCCTGCTCCAATAGATTGTCCAAACTGGAGATCAGAGCCAGGATCTCCATCACTGCGGCCCGTTTTTCTTCCGGCACTTGCCAGTCATGCGACTGGGCAATCTTGTGGTAAGCGAATTCGGCCGCGGGAAGGGTACGGCCCAGGGCGCGGGAAAATGGCTCACTACCTTCCGCTTGCAGAAAGCTGTCCGGGTCTTTGTGCCCCTCCATCGCCGCGACTTGGACTTCAATCTCTGCGGTTCGGAATAGCTCCACAGACCGCAAAGTAGCGCGGACTCCAGCCAAATCGGCATCGTAGGCCAGCGTGACCCGCCGGCTGAAACGAGCCAGCAGCTTGACCTGATCTGGAGTCAAGGCGGTGCCAAGGGACGCCACGGCGTGAGTGAAACCGAATTGATGGCAGGATAAGAGATCCATGTACCCTTCCACCACGATCGCCGACCGACGTTCCATAATATGACGTTTGGCCACATCCAAACCGTATAGGTTTTGACCCTTCTCAAAGATCGGCGTCTGCCCTGTATTGAGATACTTGGGCTGGGCATGGTCGTCGAGCGCTCTCCCGCCGAAACCGATGGGCCGACCGCGCAGATCCATAATCGGGAACATCAACCGGCCGTGGAAGATATCCGCTCCCCCCTCGCGCTCGGTGGCCAACCCGGTTTTTAGCAGCAACCCCAGGGGATGGGCGGGGCGCAGGTGGCCCACCAGCTTGTTTCCTTCTGGGGCGAAGCCGAGGCGGAACTGGCGCCAAATTTGCTCTTTCAGGCCACGGTGGGCCAGGTAAGCGCGGACGCCCGACCCTTCCGGCGATAAAAGCATATTCTCGTAAAAGGCGCAGGCCTTTTCGCATATTTGCCAGAACTGGTCTTTTCTCTCCCGTGCTTCCGCAGCACCCTCACTTCGTTCCGGCAGGGCAATTCCCGCCTTTACAGCCAGCGTCTCCACGACTTCGTCAAACGGCAGGTTTTCGATCCGCATCAGGAAGGCAATGACGTCCCCGCCGGCATGGCAGCCGAAACAGTAGAACAACCCATTGTCCGGCGACACGCTGAAGGAAGGTGTTTTCTCCTGATGGAAGGGGCAAAGGCCAACCAGGTTCTTACCGCTTCTACGCAGAGAAATGTATTGACCAATTACTTCCGCGATCTCGACGGTGTTGCGCAACTGTTCCAGGACTTGACCGTAAGTGGGCATCGCTATTTCTTTTCCGCTACCAAGGCTGGGGTAGGAAGATCTCCGTGAAGGCTTTGATCGCGAAGCGGTCGGTCATTCCGGCAATGTAATCCACCACGGATTGCGCTTGTTCGGATTTCTCGCCTTCAAGATTCAACAATGTGGGATCGGCAAGATAGTGTTCAAACAGCAAGGTGAGCATGCGGCGGGCTTTCAGTTCTTCCTTCTTGGCCTCCTCGTCGCGGTACACTTGCTGGAACAGAAAGTCCTTCAGCCCATCCAATTGCTCCTGCAAATTCGAGCCCAGACAGATCCCAGGTTGACCGAGGCTGCAGTCGATCACGTCGTGAACTACGACGTCGATCAGTTCGGAAACGCCCTGGCCGAATTGGGCGCGGAACGGCAGCTCTTGTAGCGACAACGTCCGAGCGCGCAAAGCGTCATCAATGTCATGGCTCAAATAGGCCACCCGGTCCGCCAAACGCACGATCTGCCCTTCCAGTGTGGCCGGACCGCTCAGTTCCATCTCCTCTTCCCCCTTGGAATGGTGCAAGATCCCATCTCGGACTTCCCAGGTCAGATTCAGACCAACTTCCTCGCTGCCATCCGCACGTTTTTGTCGTTCCAGCAGGTCCACTACACGAAGGCTTTGCTCGGCATGGAGGAAATGGCTGGCCGGATCGATGCGGCGTAACACCTCGTCTAAAGCGACTTCACCGGCATGACCAAATGGGGGGTGACCCAGGTCATGCCCCAAAGCAATCGCTTCCGTCAGGTCCTCGTTTAGGCGTAGCGCGCGAGCAATGGTGCGGGCAATCTGGGAAACCTCCAAGGTGTGGGTCAGACGGGTACGGTAATGATCCCCGGCAGGATTGGTGTAAACCTGTGTTTTGTGCTTCAACCGGCGAAAGGCTTTGGCGTGGACGATGCGATCCCGGTCCCGCTGAAACGCGGTCCGGATCGAGCATTCCACCTCCTGCCTTCCCCGGCCGCGGCTGCGCTTAGCCAGAGCGGCGAACGGGGAAAGGATCTGCTGCTCGAGTTCTTCCTCTCTTATGCGGATCATGCCCCGCTTACTTTTCCTTTTCTCCCAACGCTTCTTTTAGTGCGGCTTGGGCGGCAGCCAGACGGGCGACCGGCAACCGTAAGGGTGAGCAAGAGACATAATCCAGCCCGATCGTATGGCAGAACTCCACCGAAGTCGGTTCGCCGCCATGTTCACCGCAGATACCGATCTGCAGGTCGGGACGAGTGGCCTTACCCTTGGACACGGCCATCTTCATCAATTCACCCACGCCCTCGCGATCCAGTTTCTGGAAGGGATCACTGGCGAAGATCTCCTTCTCCACATAGGCAGCCATAAAGCCTTTGGTGTCATCCCGAGAGATACCGCAGGCCGTTTGGGTGAGATCATTGGTTCCGAAGCTGAAGAACTCAGCGTACTGGGCGATCTTGTCAGCCACCACGCAGGCACGGGGTAATTCGATCATCGTACCAACCAGGTAGTGCAGCTCCACGCCATAGCGAGCGATGATCTCGTCGGCGATGCGGCGGCTCATTTCGGCAAAATACTTCATCTCCTGAACTGTACCCACCACGGGGATCATGATGTCCGGCTGAACCGGCAGACCTTCCTTGGCTACTTCGCAGGCGGCCTCGATGATGGCCCGAATCTGCATCTGGGAGATCTCCGGGAAGGTGACGCCCAAGCGGCAGCCTCGGTGCCCCAGCATCGGGTTGCTCTCGTGCAGAGCCTCGATCCGCTCTTCGATTACTTCCTCGGTGACACCCAACTCCTTGGCGATTTGGCTGACTTTCTCCTTGAAAGCCTCCGGTTTGAGGGCTTCGCGAGAAGGCAGGAATTCGTGGAGCGGCGGATCAAGCAGGCGGATGGTGACCGGGAAGCCCTTCATCGCCTTGTAGAGACCAATGAAGTCTTGCTTCTGCATCGGGAACAGGAAAGCCAAGGCTTCCTCGCGCTCTTCCTTCGTATCGGAGAGGATCATTCGTCGGACATAGTGGATCCGGTCGCCTTCAAAGAACATGTGCTCGGTGCGGCAAAGCCCAATCCCCTGCGCGCCCAGCTGCACAGCCTGCTCGGCTTGCTTGGGGGTGTCGGCGTTGGTCCATACTTCCAGCCGGCGGTATTTGTCGGCCCATGTGATTAGCTTGATGAACTGCTGGTAGGTCTTGGAGTCTTCTGCTTTGCGCTGACCCGCGAAAACCTGTAGCACTTCAGAAGGCGTGGTCGGTAGCTGGCCGAGGATCACCTCGGCCGTGAAACCGTCGATCGAGAGCCAATCCCCTTCTTTGATGATATGGTTATTCACGACCATCTCGGCCTTCTCGTAATCGATATTGAGCGCTGCACAGCCAACGATGCACACCTTGCCCATCTGCCGGGCCACCAACGCCGCGTGGGAAGTCATTCCACCTTGGGCCGTGAGAATACCTTGGGCAGCGTCCATACCGCGGATGTCCTCGGGGGACGTGAACTTGCGGATCAACAGGACCTTCTCACCCCGCGCCTTCCAAGCTTCAGCGTCGGTGGCATTAAAGACCACGCGGCCGAAAGCCCCGCCGGGTCCCGCCGGCAGACCTTCGGCCAGCAGGTTACCGTCTTTGATAGCCTGGGCTTTGGCCTTGCTGTCGAAGATGGGGGCCAGGAAAGCCGCCATACCGTCAGCTTCAGGGCGTAATACAGCCTCTTTCTCACTGATTAGACCCTCAGCTTCCATGTCCACTGCCATCCGGGCAGCCGCGAAAGGATGACGCTTGCCGGTGCGGGTCTGCAGCATCCACAATTTGTCTTCCTCAATTGTAAACTCGAAGTCCTGCATGTCACGGAAATGGCTCTCCAGTTTGTCGCGAATCTCCACCAACTGTTTGTAGGAATCCGGCATGGCGATGGCCAATTCGGAGATCGGCCGGGGAGTGCGAATCCCGGCGACCACGTCCTCACCCTGCGCGTTCATCAAAAATTCGCCATACATCTGGTTAGTACCCAGTGCGGGGTCGCGCGTGAAGCCAACACCGGTGCCGGAGGTCTCTCCCCGGTTGCCAAAGACCATCGTCTGCACATTGCAGGCCGTCCCCCAACTGGCCGGGATTTCGTAGAGCTTTCGGTAAGCGATCGCTCTGTCATTCATCCAGGAGCCGAACACAGCGCCGATGGCGCCCCATAGCTGCTGGTGGACGTCTTCTGGGAAATCCAGGCCCAGCTTCTGTTTGATCTCGTCCTTGTACAGTTTCACCAGGCGTTGGAGATCCTGGGTGCTTAGGTCGGTGTCAAAGGGTGCGCCGGCTTCCTGTTTGACACGTTCCAAGATCACTTCGAATGGGTCCTCCTCGGTTTTGCTGGTGGGTTTTAAACCTAGGACCACGTCACCATACATGGTGACAAAGCGGCGATAGGAATCCCAGGCAAAGCGGGGATTGCCGGTAATCTGTGCCAGACCCTCTACAGTCTTGTCGTTGAGACCCAGGTTGAGAATGGTGTCCATCATTCCCGGCATCGAGGCGCGGGCACCAGAGCGGACGGAAAAGAGCAAGGGATTGTTTGGGTCACCGAACTTGCGACCCATTACGCGCTCGACTTCAGCCAGAGCCGCTTTCACTTCCGTTTCCAACTCGGCAGGGTAGGACTGCCCATGCTCATAATAATAGGTGCAGATATCAGTAGTCAGGGTGAAACCAGGAGGCACGGAGATGCCCAGGTTCGTCATCTCCGCCAGGCCGGCACCCTTACCGCCCAGCAGCTCACGCATTTTTCCGTTGCCTTCATGGAATTCGTACACGTATTTAGTCATTCAAAATCCTCCAGACGGAATTTTCTATCTATTCTCTCGGGCGGAAAAAAGCAACCCGGATGAACCACAT
>JAPLHX010000043.1 GCA_026389415.1 Coprothermobacterota bacterium
CACCTCGCTTTCCAGAGGGATACGGCCCTGCGGCTCGTCTACCAAGGGCTCCGTTATTCCCACGATCTGGACTTCACCTGTCCGGAGCCATTCTCCCTGCTGGACCCGCTTTTTCGGCGATTGGCTCCCGCCCTGGCCGATCTCTCGCCCCTTTTTGGCGGGTGGATGATCTTACGTACCCAGAAAAAGACTGAAGATCTACTGCGCCTGCGCCTTCACCTGCAAGCGCCTTCCCAGACCGACTCCACCTCCCTCAATCTGGAGATCGTCCATTTACCCTCCTATACCCGAGGATTGAAGCCGATTCAGCTATCTTTCGCCCTGCCGGGGCTTCCCCTGCCCGAAATCAGCCAAAGCAATCTACCGTAGGGTATGCTGGGCCGAGTGAAATCAGAGTCCCGGGTCTGGGTAGGTGATTCGCGCCTCCTGTGGCGGCAACCAATCCACTTTAGCGCCCAGATTCTCTGAGATGAAGCGCAACGGCATCATCGTCCGGCCCGGGGGTTGGATGAAGGGAGCCACGTTGGGGTTGGCCGGATCGATCAGGATGAAGCTGCCGTTCACCGAAGCGCTGTTTTTACCAATCCAGAGCTCGATCTTATTGCCCATGTGATTGATCTCCACCTTGTCTGGGGGGAACCAGTCTACGGTAGCTCCCAGCTCTTGCGCCACGAAGCGGATCGGCAGGAAGGTGCGGCTTTCCACGATCACTGGGGCGGTGTCCATCGTTTTGGGGATGGTGTCCACGAAATAGGTGGTGTTCCCGACGAAGAAGTGGAGGACCAGAGGAACGACCGAAGGAGGCGGAGCGGTGGTCGCCGCTGGAACTTCAATCGCTGCCTGGACCCAAACCGATCCCGTCGTTGTCCTCCGGGTGAGAGGTGCGGACGAACAGTTGGAAGCCGCCCGTCTTGCCGCCATAAGTGGAGAGGTCGACCGTCACCTCTCGCAGAGAGCCATCGTAATCTTTCGTCTCTTCGATCAGTTCGATCACCGGTTGTGTGGGATCATCTTCGGCAAACGCCACGCCGGCCACTACACCCTTTTCGTTGATTTCCCCTTTTTCAAACCCGAAAACCACGTGCAAGGAGGCATGGGTTGGGATGATGATGTGCCGATAATCTCCGGTGACTCCATTTTCACCGGTTCCCGCTCCTGTATCAGCCGTATACATCCAAAGGGCGGTGGGGTAGCTCAGGCCATTTTCCATATCGATTGGGTCGGGATACTGCGCTTGACCGTAAAGACGGACCCATCCTTCGGAAACATACCAACCGGCACTGTTGAAGGAAAGAGGGTAGGCGCTGCCCGCTTTCCAACCATTCCATTCCGCATTTGGCGCGTTGGCGAGGAAGTCGTAGGCAATCACCGCTGATCCGGCCAGGGAAATGGGCGGGAAGATGATGGCGCCGGTCAGTAACAGGGAGACACTCAGTAGAATGGCCATCAGAAACATCATATGTCGTTTCATCTTTGTGCCCTCCTTTTGATGATGCCCATTCTACTCCCCTAAACCAGAATGTGTGATGTCTCCATGCTAACCGTCATCGACCGGCCGGGGCCTTTTTCATCCCCTTGAGTTTATTCGTCTTTCCGCTTTGATAGATCTCCTTACGCTTTCATTGGATGGCGGGATTCCTGTCTTTGTGGCAGGATTTCGTTGGAAAGGGAGATATAAGAAATGGATAACCCAAAGAGCAGCCCCACCCTTGAACCTTTGGTGGATCAGCCGGCGGAAGCGCGGCGCATTGTCGATCGCGCAAGAGAGCAGGGCGTCATCCTCCGCCTTCTGGGTGGTTTGGCCGCGCGGGTCCACTGCCAGGAATTCCTGTTCTGCACTCGTGATTACTCCGACATCGACGTGATGGGTCTTTCCCACCAACGACCCGCAATTCTGCACGTATTTGACGATCTTGGCTACCAGCCGCACCAAATGTTCAATGCAATCAACGGGCAAAGCCGGCTGGAATTCATCGATTCTCAACATGACCGGCACGTGGATGTATTTCTGGATGTCTTTCGGATGGATCACACCCTGGATCTTCGCCGCCGGTTGCAGATCGAGCCCTACACGATTTCCCTGGGGGACCTGATGCTGACGAAACTGCAGATCGTCCGCATCAACCAAAAAGACGTACGAGATCTTTTCACCTTACTGAAGGACTTGTCGATCGGAAATGAGGATAAGCCGGGCATCGGTCCGCCAAAAGTCTGAAATGGCGCCTGCGAGCTCTCCTGGGAGAACGAATCCGCTGGTATGAAGAGGTGGAGGAACCGCAGTAGAAGCAAACAGACCCGGAGCGACGGCAACTCCCCTACAACCGTTTGGAGGTTTTTCGTGGATTCCTTGTACAACCTGCATTTTTCTTGCTATTCTGCCATTACTGTTTTCCGACTCGTCTCCTCCCTCCAGGGAGCGGGCGAGCACGGCTCTCAAAGAGGGCCAAGGGTAGGATGGGCAACCGTCTTGCCTCCCGGAATTTGGAAAGGAGAACTACAGTGCGCAAGTTGTCAATTCTAGTGCTCGTCCTGCTGTCGTTAACTTTGTTTCTGTCTACCTGTGGAGGAACTACTGCGCCATCGGAGATGATCCTGGCCACCACCACCAGCACCGCGGATACCGGACTGTTGGACGCCTTGTTACCCAAGTTCGAGCAAGAATTCAACGCCACGGTGAAGGTGATCGCCGTGGGCACCGGCGAAGCGATCGCCATGGGACAGAAGGGGGACGCCGACGTGCTGTTGGTGCACAACCGCACCGCGGAGGATCAATTCATGAAGGACGGCAACGGATCCATCCGCAAGGACGTGATGTACAACGATTTCTTGTTGGTGGGGCCTAAGACGGACCCGGCCCAGGCGAAGGGTCTGGAAATCATCGCCGCCCTGCAAGCCATCGCCGAATCCAAGGATGCCATCTTCGTCAGCCGGGGTGACAAGTCCGGCACCAACTCCAAAGAACTTGCTCTTTGGAAGAAAGCCTCCATCACCCCGACCACGGCCTCCATGCAATATCTATCTACCGGTCAGGGTATGGGCGAAACCCTGCGCATCACCACGGAAAAACAGGGCTACACCCTGGCGGATCGTGGCACCTGGCTGGCAACGGAAAAGACATTAGACCTGCAGATCGTTTCCGAGAAAAGCAACGACTTGTTCAATCCTTACGGTGTGATCGTGGTCAATCCGGCCAAGTTCCCGAAGGTGAACGCCAAACTAGCGGAAGAGTTTGCCAATTGGATCACCTCCCCCGAGATCCAGAAGTTCATCGGGGAGTTCGGCAAGGACAAATACGGCCAAGCGCTGTTTGTGCCGAGCGCCGGCCCGTAGCAACGTAGCAACGTACCGTGAACCCGATCTGGGAGGGGCTGCAAGAAGCGTTCCGCCTGCTTGCCAATCTGGACCCGGAACTGCTGCGGATTCTGGTGGTTTCGCTGGAGGTGTCCGGCCTAGCGATCGCGGTGGGGATGTTGATCGGAGTCCCTCTCGGCGTGTTTCTGGGATTGCGCCATTTCCCCGGCCGCAATTTCCTGATCACGCTGGTGAACACCGGCATGGGCCTGCCACCGGTGGTGGTGGGCCTGTTCATCTTTCTGCTGCTGGCGCGCTCGGGCCCGCTGGGCGATCTGAACCTGCTCTACACGCCTGCGGCCATGGTCATCGCCCAGGTGGTGATCGCCACGCCCCTGGTAGTCGGAGTCACCCTGGCCGGCATCCAGGGATTGGATGAGAACCTGCGGTTGCAGATCCTTTCGCTGGGGGCCAGCCCGTTTCAGTACTATGGGAAGCTGATCCGGGAGGCCCGCTTGACCCTCCTGGCGGCGTTGGCGGCCGGCTTTGGCTCGATCATTTCGGAAGTGGGCGCCGTGATGATGGTCGGCGGCAATATTGCAGGTCAGACGCGGGTGATGACCACCGCCATCGTGTTGGAGACGCGGCAGGGAAACTTCAGTATGGCCATTGCTTTGAGCTTGATCCTGTTGTTGCTGGCTCTGCTGATCAACTGGCTGTTCACATGGGTGCAGCAGAGGAAATCGGCATGAGCGAGCTGGCGCGGTTGGAGCAAGTGGAAGTGCAGTCCGGCCGCCGGACTATCCTTTCCTTGGATCGTTTCTGTGTCCAGGAAGGAGAGATCCAGGTGGTGCTGGGTCCCACCGGTGCCGGCAAAAGCACCCTCCTGCGAGTGCTGAATCTTTTGCAGTGGCCCCAGCGCGGACGCCTATTCTGGCGAAATCAGGAGCTTCATCGGCCTGCGCCTCTGCGTTTGCGCCGCCGAATTGCCATGTCCTTTCAAGAACCGTTGCTGTTTCACGGCTCCGTCTTCGCCAACGTGGCGTATGGTTTACATCTGCGCGGTATCCGGGGTCCAGCGTTGGAAAAACAG
>JAPLHX010000044.1 GCA_026389415.1 Coprothermobacterota bacterium
GTTTGAAAGCTCTGGGCATTGATCCATGGGTAGAAGAGCAGGAAAGCCGAAGAGCGACAGGTTTCGCCTATGTCGATATCCGGTGCTTGCCATACAAGATTCCCGATGAGTGACAAGGATGCAAGACCAATAGGACAATAATTCATTCCATTGTATGGTGAAATGCCGGTTACTTCGATCTGTTCAGCGCAGAGCCTTTTACCGTTTGGTATGTGCGTGACGGTGATGTAGGTCCGGGGAGTGCGGATGGTAATGTTCCAATGCCTCGTGACTGTGAAGGTGAGAGTGAGAGATGTTTGCCGGGACCGATCCTGAAGAATGGCTGTGTTCATGGTGACCGTCATCATGGCGGTGCCGGTGTTCATGTTCGGAGGGCAAATGTAGGTGCAAGTGGGAGTGGTGTTCTACCACGATCAGGAAGACACCCAGCGCCATTAGGGGTAGTACCAGGAGCAAGAGCGGGTTGAAACGGTCTTGGAACAAGAAAGTGGCGATGATAGTTCCCACGAAGGGGGAGGTGGAAACGATCGCTCCCGTGCGAGCCGAACCCAATTGGCGCAGGGCGAGTAGTTCCAAGACGTAACCTAAACCAAAGCAGCCGAATCCTAGGGCCATCATCTCCAGTATCAACCCGATACTCGGCATGGGGATAGCCAGAGCCGCAGTTAACAAGAGCGTGATCGCCCCGGCTGCGAACCCGCGAATGATCATGATCTGCAATGGGTCCTTGCCGGAAATGTTCCTGGCTAGATTCCGATTAAGTGCCCAAACTATGGTTGCCGAGAGTATGATCAGCGCGCCCAGAGAGATGCCCAGTGGAGAGGAAAAGTCCAATGACAGAAGCAGGCTCCCGGCCACCACGCACAAGACGGCAAGCCATACCTGCCTGCCAATGGCCTCCTTGAAGATAAGGGCGGCCAACAGAACGGTGGCTACGATCTCGAAGTTCAAGAGGAGGGAGGCGACCACCGCCGGTGTCTGATTGAGTCCGATCAGAGCGAGAGCAGGAGCCACTACTCCCCCGCAGGCGATTGCTCCTAAGAGCCATGGCCAATCCAAGCGGCTAATGCTCGCTTCCCGTTGTCGATGCGGCTGGACAATCCGCAAGAGTCCTAAACCCAACCCTTCACCCAGGGAGATGAAGGCGAGCATAGGAATGGGGTCCACTTGATCAAGAAATAGCTTGCAGAAGGGAAAACCGATTCCATAAAGGATGGAAGCCAACACGGCCGGTAAGATGGGGAGAATCCAAGCTCGCTTCACGGGCGTAGTCTATTCATTATTCTCCGCCTTGCGCAAGATCTTCTTCGGGTACAGGCGCGTTCAAGGATGACCGGTGGTGAAAAAATCCACCTCAGCAGTCGATTGCAGTGTACCGTTTGCCTGCTGCTGTGACCATCTCTTGGCGGCTGCTACTACCCAAAAAACTAGATAGTCTGTTAATCGCAAAGTCCATCCAGCAGCAATAGACAAACACCAGAAAATGGCTTAGCATCATCCATGCCGACGCGCCCATAGCTCAATTGGATAGAGCGACAGACTTCGGATCTGTAGGTTGCGGGTTCGATTCCTGCTGGGCGCGCTTTTTATTCGATCGAAGTTGATGTTATGCCGGGCTCTCTATTGGCGACCGAACGACACGATGGCGCCTCAACCAGGTTCACGGAGCAGATCGATGCTATCCCCCCCCCATGGTTCCCCTTCTTTACCGGTCAAATCTTTTAAGCCGGGAGCAGACGGATTCGGTGTCCTGCGCGACGATCATCAGGCAACAGGAAAAAGCGCGCGGATTGGAACCAACCGTCAGCGGATCGCGGTATCGTACTGGAAGTTCACCTCTACGAATTGGCCCTCCGGCACGACCACCGTCTGCAGGCCGGCCACCGGAAACGGATTGGCCCCCGGCAAGGGGTCAAGCTGGTAGGCTCCGGGCGCCAGAGCGATCCGGTAATAGCCGTTGACGTCCGACTGGAAGCGGGCGACTTCCTGTCCACTGGCTTCCTGGCGCACTACCACGGTGGCTTGATATGGTTTCTCGTTGGGCTGACCGGGGATCTCTACCGGCTGGATCGGACCCAATGTGATCCGACCGTAGATGCCACTGTAGGGTTGGGGGATTTTGGCGATCAGGCTGTAGGCCAAGCCCTCCTGCTCGGCAAAGATCACACGCTGGTGCGCCGCCAGCAAGGGCGCGATTAGGGTGTACAGTTCGCCCGTCAAGGAGATGCCCTCCGGCTTGCTCGCCAGATCAGCCAGCCGGCCGACGCCGGCCAGGAAGGCCGCGGGCAGGGTGACCAACCGCTCCTTCTGATCAACACTAAGATCGCTGGTTTTACCCACAGTTGTCACGAACAGTGTGCTACGAGCCGGGATGTATTCCCGAGCCTCCGGCAGGTAAACGTTTTTCAAGTAAGAGTAGAGGTAATGGAACTCGGCCGGCGCTCCCCAGGCATATTCGGAGACTGCCTTTTGGTAATCAGCGGTCCAGAGGTCGATGGAAGTAGTACCCAGATCGGTGGGCATCGGGTCCGGCTGGTAGTGGTCGTCCATCTGCAGGTATCCCCAGGCTGTTAGCACCAGGATCAAATCCAAGGATTGCGGGTAGGTCAGGTTTGCCTGCAGCACCGGACCATTGCGGAAAGCGATCACCGTGCCGTCGCCGTAGAGGTGGAAGGCCGACACGTGCTGGCGGAAGAACTCGATCGGCACCAAACCGCCGCCGGAGTCGGCCCGCAGAATCACGTTCTCGGCCTTGCGCTCGAACTGGAAGAGCAGCCGACCCAGCAACACGGAGATCTGGGCGCGGGTGGCGGGCAGGTTCCCTTGGAACAGGTCACCCGCCAGGTGGGGGTCGTTTGGATCGAAAAGCCCTTCCTGCACGGCTGTTTCTACGAAAGGCGCCGCCCAGGATTCCGCCGGCAGATCGGAGAAGGTCGGGCTGGTCGGTTCGGACAAGGTCCAACCGACTTTGCGCACCAGCACCGTCACAACCTGCTCTTTGCTCACTGGGTCTTCCGGCCGAAACGTTCCGTCGGGAAAGCCCAGAAACAGCTTGGCCTTGGCTGCAGCTTCCACGTAAGCGTAGGCCCAGTGGCCGGATGATAGGTCTGAGAACGAGGGGGTAGGGGAGGCTTCCGGCAAAAGACCCGCTGCCAGCAAAATCATCTTGGCGAATTCCGCACGCGTGATGGAGCGCTCCGGTTGGAAGGAACCGTCCGGGTAGCCGTCCACGATTTGCAGATGGTAGAGGGTTATAATGGCCGGGAAAGCCCAGTGATTCAGCACATCCGGAAAGGGCAGGGGGGAGATGCCCAGCACCCGGGCCTGGATGTAGGCGGTGCCCAGACCGGTCCAGTAGTCCAATTCCCCCTCGATCGTGCGCAGATCCGCGGCCTGCAACCCACTGGCGGTGACGTCCGCCGCCAGCAGCGAGTCCGGAGCAAAGCGAAAGTGCCAGGGTGGATTGTCCGTTTTCTCCACCTTACCCCCCACCCACAGCGTGAGATTTTCACCCATCATCCGCTGCAAATCGCTCCAAGTTTGGTCGTTCGTCGTGGAGGCAATGATTACATCTCCATTGAGATCGGCCAGGAACGCCACTCGCGGACCGATTGGAGGCATCACATTCATCAGCAGGACTTCGGTTTCCGCTTCCAATTGCCCTTCTTGCGCTACGATCCCGGCGATGACGGAGTAAGCTCCCATTTGGAAGTACCATTGGGTTTCCCAGACTTCGCGGAACTCCTTGCTCTCCCCTGGCTGCAAGCTGATTTCCGTCAGCATATCGATGAACGCCCGGCCGGCGGACCAACGCCAGAAATAGCCGTCGGGTCCCCGCACGCTGATGTCGTACTGCCGGCCGGAGTTGAAATGCAAGGTTACCGGAGCAGAGCCGGTGTTTTCCAGACGGAGGACGAACACGACCTCGGCGCCGATTTCATAGGGTCCCTGTTCAGCTTCCACCGTCAAGATCAGCGCGGCCGGTGAAGGAGGCGCCGTGGCGCCCAGGGAAGCCCCCGCGCCGGAAAGCAGAAGCAATCCGCTCAATACGAAAATCACGACTCTCTTCATGACGTCACCTCTTCTCCATTATGACGCAGAATCTAGCAGGTGGTTCCCAGCAGGATTTCGCGTTGCTCCCCGCGTTGTCGACTTTTGAGGAGGATGTCCGGCTGAGTGCGCGACTGACCAACGGCTACCCGCAAGAGTCTGCCCGCCTTTCTTAGCTTTGGGAAACTCCTTCTTTGCGGGAGAAGCTTCTTCATGGTGGTCCATGTTCTTCTAGCGGTTGATTCTCGTCGCCGGACCGGCAAACGCTGCGGCGGAACGGCTCCGCGACTTCCAGTGAAACTAAGGACCCGTACAGTTCCGGTCGCCGGTAGGCATTGCCCCAGACCTCAGTCGTTCGCCAATGACGAATGTCATCCAAGTCAAAAGGAGCCGGCACAATCTCTTCCGCCTCACCCGCTTCCACGATCAGCGGGTCTCTAGCACCTGTCTTGGGTAAACAGATCGGATCGTAGGCCACGGAATGGCCATTCTCTTGGGGAAGTGGGTAGTTTGCCATGGCCGCAGCGACCATATTTTCGAATGCGCGCGTGCGCCGTTGGCCCAGACGAGATGCCTCCATCCGGCAGGCGTTGGGCACCAGGATCAGTTCGGCTTCATTCAACATCAGGATCCGGGCCGGTTCGGGGAATTCCCGGTCGAAACAGATCATCGCGCCAACCCGGACAGCTCCCCGCCTAATGTCCAGCTCGGCAACCGGGAAGCTTTCCCCTGGAGTGAAAACAGTTTCCCAATCGAAGCGGCAAGTGTGTTTTGGCATACGTCAGGACGATCTCTCCATGATGGTCTATCAGGGAAACGCTGTTGCGTGGACCGCCAGGTCAACGCTCCAGATAGGTCAAGGCGATGGCCATTTTCAATTCCCTGGCGAAGTTACAATAGTGTTCGACAAAATCGCTATCCCGATCCCGGGCAAGGTCTAGCCAACCTTGACGCAGGACAGGATCTGAAGGGCAGGGGGAATAGCCAACGCTCCATAGCTTGGGAAAAAGGGCGATGTCGGCGCCCATGGCAGATGCTTGCCGGCAATAGGCCTCCCCTTTCGCCTGATTGGAAACCAGATCTGTGCCGCAGGCCGATATTTGCAGCAGAGCCACCACAATCTTGTTCATGATCCTCCTCGGGGGAAGCACCCGTTTCATGTTCCGTCCCTGAAGACTTCCCCATCATTGTAGTGGAATGATACGATCAATCCTCCAATATGATGATGCATGATGCGATTGGGATGCTAACGGAGAACCTGCAGGAAAATCAACTTCTGCCAAACCGAAGAGGGTAGCATTGAGTCGTCCTTTGCCATTGCCCGACCAAACCGGACCGAAGCTGAACCGAGCGATCGTAGCGCTAGCAATGCCTGCTGTGGGCGAGAATCTGTTGCTGACGGCTGCCACCTTCGCCGATACCTTGTTGGTGGGCTGGCTGCGCAGCCCGGCAGCGCTCTCTGCCGTAGCGATGGCCGGTTTCATCAATTTTATTTTAACTAGTCTTTTTGCCGCGGTAGCCGTAGCATGCACGTCGATCGTGGCCCGCTCCTGGGGAGCAGATAACCCCCTTCGAGCACGGGCGGCGCTCGGGCAGACAGTATTGTTCGCCTTCGTTTGCGCCGTGGCACTACTGGGTTTGGGCCTGCCTTTGGCCGGTCCCTTCCTGCGGTTGATGGGATTATCCGGGGAAGCCCTTGTGCTCGGCAGCTACTATTTGCAGGCTCTGTTTTGGGGAAATCTGCTGGCCTTACCCGGTATCGTTCTTTATGGAGGGATGCGCGGTACGGGAGATACCCGCACGCCTTTGCTGATTACAGGTTTCATGAACGTCGTGCATATTGGTTTGGCTTATCTGCTGGTGTTCGGTGGTTTGGGTCTGGCAGGGATGGGCGTTTACGGTGCCGCCCTGGCTATTCTAGTGACCAATGCCGCTGCAGGATTGCTGGCTTTGCTCGTAACCTGGCGGGGGAGGGGAGAATTTTTCTTGCGGTTGCGGGATTTACGCCCACAACGCCGCATGATCAGCGAGATCTTTCTCTTGGCAGGGCCGGCACTGGGTGAGCAAGTGGCATTTCGGATTTCCCAACTGATCTACATGCGCTGCGTATCCGGGTTGGGTGAGATTGTCCTGGCGGCTCACCAGATTGCTTTGAGCGTGGAATCGCTGGCTTACATGCCCGGATGGGGTTTTGGGATTGCCAGCACCACTCTCAGTGGTCAATACATAGGAGCCAAGAAACCATGGATGGCCGAGCGCAGCGTATGGCGAACGCTAGTGTTCAGCGTCACCGTACTTTGTTCGATCGGACTGTTGTTTCTTTTGTTGGGCCGCCAGATGGCGACCCTCTTCGGTGGGACCCCCGAGGTGGTGATCCTGGCGGGTATCGCCATTCGCTGGAGCGCCTTGGAGCAGCCGGGGTTGGCAGTGTTCAATGTCCTTGGCGGGGCGCTGCGAGGGGCGGGAGATACGAAAAGCCCGATGCGGGCCACCTTTGTCGGAGTTTTGGTACGCCTAGCTGTCGTCTATCCCTTTGCCTACACCTTTGGCTGGGGTCTGGCGGGGATTTGGCTGGCTTCCGGACTCGACTGGATCGCACGAGCGATCGTGCTGTTGGTTTACTACCGGCGCGGGCGCTGGAAAGCGCACGGGGCCTGACATATTGCGGTTGTATTTTCGATTGGTTTTTGTTACTCTACCTTCCGCGCTAGAAGTGCGTTCGGTGGATCGCTAGCTCAAGTGGTAGAGCATCTGACTCTTAATCAGAGGGTTAAAGGTTCGAGTCCTTTGCGATCCACCAAACCATGTCCCTGAGCCACCTCGCGGAATTCTCTCAAAACTCAAAATATCTAAACCGGTCGAAAGTAACCGGATGATTCACGAAAAATGGGTAAATTATGATTGTTACGAAAACCTGTAATAGCATGATTGGGAGCGGCATAGCAGGCAGTATTGTAAAATCGAAATAACCCTAGTGATCCCGTAACAGAGAATGTAGTCTGGAAACTACAATAAAGGATTGATTGGTCCGGGTCACTTGCCCGGCGAGCAGTAAATCCCGCTTTAGTTAGAACGGTATCAACCTCTTCTTCCATTTGATAACCTGCGCTACGAGAAGAACTCCATCGTGCTGACCTCCAACAAGGGCTTCAAGGAGTGGGGGGAGATCTTAGGAGACGCCGCGGCAGCAGCGGCGATCCTGGATCGCTTGCTGCATCATTGCCACCCTTCGCTTCGCTTAAGGGCAAGCACCT
>JAPLHX010000236.1 GCA_026389415.1 Coprothermobacterota bacterium
AACAAGGTTCGCTTGTTCGTTGATTTGAAACGGCCACTCGATTTTTTCTTGGCTGACAGTTTGCCCGGACAACTAACCCTTGGCGTGAAGGTGGAATCGCCTCACCTGGTGATTGAAGGAAGAGATTTGCCGCAGGAGATCCATTACAAACAGGTGGGTCCCAACTACTATGTACCCTTGTCGGCTCTTTCTGTGACCTTCAGCTCTACGATTTTCGTGAACGCCGATCTGCAGGCGGCATCGCTTTCCTACGGCGGTCGGATGTTCTACTTCGGTTCCAACGAAACCCGGGTTCTGGCACAAGGTGCCACAGCAGAGTTGATTACCCTGCCCCAGCCGCCCCTGATCGAACCCGGGGAGATCTACCTACCGCTGGAATCCACCCAGCAGGTCTTAGGTTTGAAGGGTAGCCGAAACGATGCGCGGGAAATCCTTTACCTGGATCCGCTGATCACCGGTATTGGAACGTCGGAACAATTGCAGCCCAGTGGCGGGCTGCGGTCGTTGGTGGAGATCCAGAGCACCGCCCCGTTGGTCTTTTCCCAGCATTTCGATGACGAGAACAACCTGCTCTACTTGACAATCCCTCGGGCGTGGCTGGAGGCGAACACCGTTACCACTACGGGTCTTCTACTGGACGTCACCCGTTCCTCCACGATGGGAGCCGGCACAGTAACCTTTTCCCTGAATCTGGGTCGGGCGCAGACTTACCAAGTGGACAACCTGTTGGTGGGATACGGACTGATCGTTACGGTGGATCGGCCAACTCCCGGTACGGGACCCAAGGGTCGCCGTGTGGTGTTGGATCCCGGCCATGGCCGAACCACAGCCGAGGGCTACTACGACAGCGGTGCAGTCGGACCGGACGGCACCAAGGAAAGCTCAATCAACCTAGACATTACGCTACGGCTCCGGGCCTTGCTGGAGAGCGCAGGCGTGGAAGTGATTATGACGCGCACGGCGGAACGGGATCCTGCAACCCCCGATTTACCGGGACGAGTGGCCATTGCCGAGCGGAGCAACGCCGAACTCTGCCTGGCGATTCACAACAACTCCACCACCAATGCTGAGGTCGGCGGAACCGAAACTTATTACGCCTACGACAAGGGATTGCCCCTCGCCAAATTGGTGCAAGACGAACTGGTGCGCGCTCTGGGCCGAAACAACCGAGGTGCGCGGATTCCTTCCTGGCGGATGGCGATGGTGCAGGATATCAAATCGATCCCCGCGGCTCTGACGGAAATCGTTTTTATCTCCAATCCTACAGAGGAACAGTTGCTGAACGATCCGGCATTCCGCCAGAAAGCAGCTGACGCTTTATACCGGGCCATCATCCGCTACTTAAGCAACTTATGATGAATGACCGGCAGGCACCGATCGGTATCTTTGATTCCGGCGTGGGCGGTTTAAGCGTTGCTCGGGAGATTTTTGCCCGCCTGCCGCAGGAGAATGCGATCTACTTCGGAGACGATCACCGATTTCCATACGGGCCTCGTCCGGCGGAACAAGTTCAGCGCTTTGCCCTGCAAATCGGGGATTTTCTCTTTGGTTTGGGCGTGAAAATGTTGGTGGCGGCCTGCAATACGGTTTCTGCGGTTGCACTGCCCTTGTTGACAGCACGGTTTCCCGTACCGGTGTTGGGCGTGATTGAAGATACCGTTCATTATGCGGCGCCGCTTTCCCGCCGCAAACGAGTCGGAGTGTTGGCCACACCCAGCACGGTAGCGAGCAACGCTTATCCTCTGGCTTTCCATGCTGTTGACCCGCAAATCGAAGTCGTGCAAGTGGCCTCCCAATTCCTGGTGAACCTGGTGGAAAACGGGAATAGCGACAAACAGGGAGCGTTGTCTGCTACGCTGCGAGCCATTGCCCCCTTTCGCCGTGCGGAAGTGGACGTATTGATCCTGGGCTGCACTCATTACCCTTATCTTAAAACCAAGATGGTTGAGCTTCTGGGCGACCTGGCTCAAATCGTGGACCCCGCCATTGCGGTTTCCCTACGAGTGGAACAAGAGCTTTTGGCTCGGGGCATTTCAAACGACATTAAGCAGGGCCAAAACATTTTTTTCACCAGTGGAGATGCCGGTCGATTCCGCACGGTCGGGCAGCAGCTTGAACCCAGCGTGCAGGATGTCCGGGAAATGAGGTGGCAGGAATGAAGACCAAGCGGCTGGACGGCCGAGGGTTGGCCGAATTACGTCCGATGACGATTCGAACGTCCGTGGCCAAATACGCCGAGGGTTCGGCCCTGATCGAATTGGGCGATACTCGTGTGCAGGTCACAGCGAGCATCGACGAAAAGGTACCCCATTTCTTGCGCGGCAGCGGACAGGGTTGGGTCACATCCGAATACGCGCTATTACCCCGTTCCACCCAACAACGAGTGGGTCGCGATCAAGCCCGCGGCGGGCGTTCTCAGGAGATCCAACGACTGATCGGACGAGCCCTGCGTGCAGCAGTGGATTTAAAAAACCTGGGCGAGCGTTCCATCATGCTGGATTGCGATGTACTGCAGGCGGACGGTGGTACCCGCACAGCTTCTATCACCGCGGCCTGGGTAGCTTTGATGGAAGGGATGCGTTGGCTGAAGGACAAGGGGTTGATTGACCGATTGCCGCTCCAAACTCAGGTTGCGGCAATTTCCGTGGGGATCGTGGAAGATCAGATCTGCCTGGATTTGACCTACGAAGAGGATTCCCGCGCCCAAGTCGATTGCAACGTGGTGATGACCGAGAAAGGCCGGCTGGTGGAACTGCAAGGCACCGGGGAAGGGCGCACCTTCACATGGGAAGAAATGGATGAAATGGTCCAGTTGGCATGGCAGGGCATCCAAGTCATCTTTGGCGCGCAGAAGCAGGCTCTCGGCTGGCGTTGAGGATCGTCTGCGCCACGGCGAACCGGCACAAATTGGCGGAAATCCGTGCCATCCTGCAGGATTTACCGATCATGCTTCTTTCGTTGGAGGATTTTTCGCCGTTTCCCGTACCGGAAGAAACCGGCGGCAGTTATGCGGAAAACGCCTTGATCAAGGCCCGCGCCGTCTACGCTAGGACGGGTACACCCACTTTGGCCGACGACACGGGGTTAGAAGTGAAGGCTTTGGCAGGGCGGCCCGGAATCCATTCCCAGCGGTATGCTGCCGATGACAATGTCCGCCGCAGCCAACTTTTACAGGAGTTGGACGGCGTGCCGCCGGAAGGGCGGAAGGCTCGTTTCATTTGTGCGGTGGCTTATGTCGATTTCCATGGTGAGCAATTGTTTCAAGCGGAAGTCGCCGGGAGGATTGCGGAGCATTGCACAGGGCAAGAGGGATTTGGCTACGACCCTCTGTTCTTCTTGCCCCACGAAGGGAAGACTTACGCCGAGATGAGTGCCCTGGAGAAAAATGCCCTATCTCACCGGGGGAAAGCGTTAGCCTCCTTCCGCCAGTGGCTGTTTTCCCGTGAGCTGCTAGTTTCTGATCGGACCGCTTAAGGCTTCCCCGTTTGTGCTATAGTTTCCTTCGCCGGGGCGTGGCTCAGTTTGGCTAGAGCGCTTGGTTTGGGACCAAGAGGCCGGAGGTTCAAATCCTCTCGCCCCGACCAATATCCTTTCCTGCAACCATCGCGGGCCCATAGCTCAACGGATAGAGCATCGGCCTTCTAAGCCGACGGCTGCGTGTTCGAATCACGCTGGGCCCGCCACCTGTTCCCGTGAAGCCTTATCTGAAGCCGTTTTCTTAGCATGCCAATGCTCTATCCCTTGAAACGCATCCCCTAGTCATCTCCATCGTGGAATGCCCGAGCAACCGTTGCAGGAGCAAGGGATTCATCTCCACCCGAATGGACAACGTGGCGGAGATATGCCGTAGTAGATAGGGATGGAAGCGTGGTATTCCCACCCGCTTCCGCTTCTGCACGGTATTTTACCCGCCGCTGATCACAACCTCAGACTTCGAGCGATTCCACGAAGCGCCTCGCATCGTTCAAGCTACAAGAGGTCTCATCCATGAACGCCCTGATGGCTCCCTATTTGTCTCCCTTTCTCACAAGCTCGATGGCTTTGGGGGAGGCATCCCGAGTAGGAACTTCCTCCGCGCCGATATTCAGTCTTCTGAGCAGGGAACTCATCTGTGATTCGATCTTGCCTCTCCGCACCTTCAACTCTGCGATCTCGCGCTCTGTGTCAGACATTGAGGGACATCCTTTCTCTCCATGCAGCGGTGGGATGCCCCCCAAAAAGAAGGTTGTCTTATTATGAAATGGTCCCCAGTTTGAAGCAATAGATATCAGATTGTCATAGGATCTGAAATCCTTGCAAAGGCTTATGGGTCTGCAGGGAATTCAAAACAAGAACGGGCACTCCCAGAATACAGGCCTAGATTTGAGAGCGCCCACTGTTACTGTATGGGAACAAGGAGGGCACAACACTATCTGATTTGACGTTTTTCCCTCTAAGATTATCGTCAAATCTTCTAGGACGCGGGGTATGTGATCTTCACCTCATCCGGGGGCAACCAGTCTACCTTGCAGCCGAGGGTCTCGGAGATGAAGCGCAACGGCATCATGGTCCGCCCGGGATCTTGGATGAAGGGAACCACGTTGGGATTGCCAGGGTCGATGTATACATAATCTCCGTTCACGGTGGCAGAATTGTTGCCAATCCACAACTCGATCGTCTTCTCACCGAACGTGATCGTCACCTTCTGATACGGAGCGGACCACTCGATCTCCGCCCCCAGCGCTTCCACCACGTAGCGAATGGGCAGAAACGTACGGCTCTCCACAATCACCGGTACTGTATCCATCAGCCTGGCAGCTCCCCCCACCAAGTACGTAGGGCTGTTAATGTGAAACGTCAAGGTCGTAGAGGTAGAGAAGGGTAGAGCCGTGAATGTTGGCACGGTGATCACCGCTTTCACCCAGACCAACGCGTCATTCGTAGCCGTCGCACCGGAGTGAACGGAAAAGTGGAAGTCGCCCACCTCTCCCCAGTAGGGAGAAAGGTCAACGGTGGCCTTGCCCAGAGCGCCATCGTAGGTTTTGTTCTGCTCCAGCAATGTAAAGGAAGGGGCCGGGCCGCCTCCCGTCGAATACTGCACGCTGACCTCCACTCCATCCAGCGAGTTGACTCCCTGCTTGAAGCCATAGATCAACTCGAGCTGGGCTCCGACGGGAACATCGATGTCATTGTATTCCCCCACGATCACACTGTCGGGAGTGGAGGGGGTATGAGAGGGGGGGTAGGTCTCCACAGCATTGCTGTAGTCTTGACCGTCTTCCAGGGTACCGCTGAAGTTGGTGGCGAATCCACCGGTGAAGCTCATTGTGCCATAGATCAACTGATAACTGCCAGTGATGGGTATCCACCCGCTCCAGTTGGCACGACTAGCATTCACCAGAAAATCATAAACCACCACCGGCGCAGCTATGCTCGGGGGAGGACCAAGACCTACACCCACTAGGCAGAGCAGCGTTACCAATAGACCTGCAATGACCTTCCTCATCATCCTTTCCTCCTTTGCCCAATTATACAGCTTGACTATATCGATCTTGGTGGATTCCCTTTTCTTATCGTAGTTAATTTACTGGGCTATTCCTTCTCTGTGCCCGCGTCAGATCCCCTTGATTCAGATGGACGTAGCGCTGCGTGATGGTGTGGGTGATATGTCCCAATAGGTGACGCACGGTCTCCAGGTCTGCTCCTCCCGCTAGATATGAGCTGGCAGCGGTGTGGCGGAGTAAATAGGGATACAAGCGCAGTATTCCAGTTCGTCTCTGGAGCTGGTCCATAATCTCCTGGAGGTTATTGACCTGAAGCGGAGTTCCATGAC
>JAPLHX010000322.1 GCA_026389415.1 Coprothermobacterota bacterium
TAGGAGCAGGCCCGTCAGTTCACCGTGGGCACCGGCCGCGGGTTGAAGAGTGAAACGGGTCATGCCGGCAATTTCAGATAGATATTGATCGAGCTCCCAGATCAGCTCCAGCGCACCCTGGATCGTGCAATCCGGCTGGTAGGGATGCAGCCGCGCGAAGCCGGGCAAGGCCGCCATGTCTTCGTTGATCTTGGGATTGTACTTCATTGTGCAAGAGCCAAGAGGGTAGAAACCGTTATCCACACTAAAGTTTTTCTGCGACAGATTGACGAAATGGCGCACCACTTCGGGTTCGGAGATCTCCGGCAATCCAATGCGGTCTCGGGTGGGAATGTCAAGCCTAGCCGCCGGTACGTCTAACGAGGTCAAACTGTAACCGGAACAGCCCTGTTTGCTTTTTTCAAAGATCAATTCACTCATCGTTGTCCTCCGCGCCACTCGGCAACCGCCTGGACTAAGGTGTCGATTTCACCTTTGCTGTTGACTTCCGTCGCGGCCAGGAGCATGGCATTCCCCAGCTCCGGATAATCCCGGCCGAGGGGGATCCCACCCAGAATTCCTTTTTGCAAGAGAGCATCGTTCAGCCGGTTCGGATCTGATGGCAGGACTACAGCCACTTCGTTGAAGAAGGGGGTTTGGAAGACCGGCTTGACGCCCGCCACCTTCTCCAGTCGATCGGCCAAATAGTGGGCCTTGTGAAAACACTGTTCGGCCACCTGACGAAAGCCCTCTTCGCCCATCAGCGAAAGGTAGATCAGGGCAGTCAGGGCGCACAACGCCTGGTTGGAGCAGATGTTGGACGTGGCCTTCTCCCGGCGAATGTGCTGTTCTCGAGTGGCCAACACCATGACGAAGGCGCGCTTGCCGTCTATATCCTGCGCTTCCCCGATCAAGCGGCCGGGCATGCGGCGTACGTATTTCTCCTTGGCAGCAAAGACTCCCAGGCCGGGACCTCCCAAGCTGGGGGGCATTCCCAAGCTCTGGCCTTCTCCGGCCACGATATCGGCGTCAAAGGAGGCAGGGGATGGGAATAAGCCCAAGGAAGTCGCTTCTGCGAATGCGTAGACCAACAATCCGCCGGCGGCGTGAATCCAGTGGCTGGCCGTGGTACATTCCTCCACTACACCAAGAAAATTGGGGTTTTGTAGGATCAAACAGGCGGCACCTTCCGCGGGAGTAGCGGCTAGATCCAGCTGTCCCTTTTCGTTCCAAGGGACCTCCACCACTTCCAGGCCGAGCAGATGCAGGTAGGTACGTAACACAGCCCGGTACTGTGGATGCAGCGACCGGGCCACCAGGATCCGGCCCTTGCCGGTGACGGCCCGCGCCATCAGTGCCGCTTCTGCCACAGCCGTGGCACCGTCGTACATGGAAGCGTTGGTCACATCCATGCCGGTCAGGAGGCAAATCATCGTCTGGTACTCAAAAATGGCCTGCAGAGTTCCTTGGCTGACTTCAGCTTGGTAGGGGGTATAGGCTGTGTAGAACTCCGAGCGGATCACCAGGTGCTTGATGGCAGCCGGGATATAGTGCTGGTAAATCCCTCCACCAAGGAACGAAGGGGTCGATTTGGTGTTTACGTTCTTGTCCGCTAACCCTTCCAAGCGTCGGGTGACTTCCGGCTCAGACAGGGCCGGGATCTGGAATTCACCTTGGAAACGGATGGCCGGTGGGATGTCGGCGAACAGATCCTTACTGTCGGAAATGCCGAGTGTAGTCAGCATCTCCCGTCGGTCATCGGGTGATAGGGGAAAATAGCGCATGTTTAAGCGAGGCTGGCAATGTAGGTGGCGTACTCCTCCGCCGACAGGAGGTCTTGGGTCTGGGCGGGGTTGGTCAGCTCCAGCTCCACCATCCAACCCTCACCGTAAGGGTCTTTGTTCACCAGTTCCGGTGCCGAATTCAACGCGTCGTTGACGGCAACCACAGTACCGGAGAGGGGGGCATAGGTATCGGAGGCGGATTTCACGCTCTCCACCACCAACAACACTTCACCCCGTTTGAAACTCTTGCCGATGGCAGGCAAGTCTACAAATACGATATCCCCCAAGTGTTCCTGGGCGTAAGCAGTGATGCCAATCCGGGTTTTGTTGCCTTCGATCTTGGTCCACTCATGTTCCTTGGTGTACCGATTCTCTTGCGGGTCCATCTTGTTTTTCCTCCTCGATTTGAACATGCTGCCGCAGGCTGTTCTACTTTTTTAACCTTTGGGGGTGGCTCGCACTTGGCCGGCGGTCCCTTTGTAAAACGGCGTAGGGACGACTTTGGCCTTCACCTTCTTTTCACGAATGATCACCCATAGCTCGGACCCAACAGGCGTATACTCCATCTCTACGTAGGCCAAACCGATGGGCTTCCTCAGCAAGGGCGCCATCATACCGCTGGTAACATGGCCAATCTCCCGGCCCCGGGCGTCTGCCACCTTGTAATGGGCGCGGGGTACGCCGGGCTCCACCAGCTCGAAACCCACCAGCTTGCGCTTGAGCCCTTCCTCTTTCTGCTTGGCCAGGACATCTTTGCCGATGAAATCGCCCTTGTCCATCTTCACTACCCAGGCCAATCCCGCTTCCAGGGGGGTGGTGGTTTCGTCGATATCATTGCCGTGTAAGGACAAACGGGCTTCCAGCCTCAATGAATCGCGGCAACCCAACCCGCAGGGCGCCAAAGGGAATTCCGCGCCGGCGGCGAACAGGCTCTCCCAAATCGCGGGGGTATCGTTCCAGGGAATCAGGATCTCGAAGCCGTCTTCGCCTGTGTAGCCGGTACGGGCGATGATCACGGTCACTCCGGCAATTTCACCATGACGGAAAGTGAAAAAGGGAACGGTGTGCAAATCAAACGATACCAGGTGCTGCAATAACTCGGCCGCGCGCGGCCCTTGCAGCGCCAACTCTCCCCAAAGAGGGCTTTCGTCGACGGCTTTGGCATTTCCCTGCAAATGGCTGCGGATCCAAGCGAAATCCTTCTCCGCGTTGGCTGCGTTCACCACGATCAGGATGTTGTCGGCGTTCTCCCGGTAGAGGATCAGATCGTCCACGATCCCGCCCCGCTCGTTCAGCATGGTGGAATAGAGCGCTTGCCCATCCACCAGCTTGTTGGCATCGTTGGTGGTCAGTCGGTTCACTTCCGGCAGGGCATCCGGCCCGGTGATCCGAATCTCGCCCATGTGGGAAACGTCGAAAATGCCAACGTTCTTGCGCACGGCCAGATGCTCTTGGATGATCCCCTTGTACTGTACCGGCATTTCCCAGCCGACAAAGGGGACCATCTGCCCCCCGTATTTGATGTGGGTCTCGTACAATGGCGTGTGTTTCAACACGATCATCCCTTCTTTCCAGGTCGTTGGTTTGCCTGCTTCAAAATCAAGCGGACGGTTTCGTCCGACGTTTGGCCTAAATCCTCGTAGAACTGTCCCACCGCCAGGAAATAGGTGGGGGTTTCCAGCGTAGTAAACAGATCCACCAAAGCGGTCAGCATTTCTGTGGCTTCCGGCGAAGATACCGGCACCGCCACAATCAGGCGGGAGGGCGATTTTCGCCGCAGGCTGACGATCGCTGCTTTCATGGTCGCTCCGGTCGCGATACCGTCATCCACCACGATCACGTCTCTCCCGTCGACGGATAGGGGAGCGCGCCCTTCCCGATACAGGTTTGAGCGACGGACAATTTCTGCTTGCTCTCGCTGGGTGGTTTCCTGGATGTATTGGGCGGAAACGCCGTAGCGCCGGCTGATCTCAGAATCCAGGATCGCCTCCCCTTCTTCTGTGACGGCACCGATGGCCAGCTCCGGATCCATGGGGGCACCGATCTTGCGCGGGAGGATCACGTCCAATGGAGCCCCCAGGCGGTCGGCGATCCGCCCGCCCACTGCCACGCCTCCGCGGGCAATCGCCAGTACGACGGGGTTCTTCCAAAGCAACACGGCCAGCCGATCCGCCAGGAGATCGCCGGCGTGGACGCGGTTACGAAACTGCGTGGCTATCTCCTTCCCAGAATCGATTCCTCAGCTTTCTGGATCGCTCGTTTCTCTTCTTCCGACAAGGGGTAGGTTGAAGCGCTGTTGCGCAGCGGTTTGGCGTAGAGGCGATATTCCTCGCGGCCATAGATGCCCGTGATCACCGTTCCGTTGCCCATGGAATCCAACAGGGCCCAAGAAAAGCTGAGATCACCAGAAGTATCCGCAAACGCATTGTATCGTTCCAAAGCTATGCCCTGTACCGACCGCTGCACCTTCTTTTCCAGGAAGGCCAGGCGGTTGGCAAGCTCTTCGTGATTGGATTTGACTCCATTCACCAAGTCTCCAAGGTTGCCCAGGGCTTCCTCCAGTTGGATCCCTTCCGCGCCACGCGTAAGGGACCGGAGCTGGCGGATCAAGGCATTGCTTTTCCGCAGTTGCAACAGAAAGAGAATCAAGAGAGCCAGGCAGAACAACAGCAGCACGATCAGAATCAACGGCATATAAGGCTGTAGGGGCTGGAACCAGTTCAAGAACCCGGACATTCAACCTGCCTCCTATTCCAGAATCGCAGTTAGTCTACCACCGGCCGCCGGGTGAAACAATCCTTTTCCGCTATTTCACTGCCGCAGCGGGCCGCCCTAAAGAACCGGCCACCGGATCAGTCGCAGCTGTACCTGGCTCGCTCTCCGCCGATCAGTTTGGGCCGGGTCCGAGCCAGAGTAAGGTGCGCTTTGCCGATGTTCTTGATCGACAGCCGCACCGGTACGGCAACGGGCTTCAGGTGCATGCCGATGAAGGTGTCGCCAATGTCCAACCCGACATCGGCTTGGATTGTTTCCACCATCACCGGGTGGGTGCAACTCTTGTAGGCCAGGGTGGCAAAGGCACCGCCGGCCTTGGCGTGAGGCACTACGGTAACCAGTTCCCAACCGTATCGTTCGGCGCATGCCTCTTCCACTACCAGTGCGCGGTTTAGATGCTCGCAACACTGCACGGCAAGGTACAGCCCGTGCTGCTCTACTAGTGGGCGGATGCCGGCCAGGATGGCCCGGGCAATGTCCGCATTGGATGCGGTGCCGATCTTTTCCCCGGCGACTTCGCTCGTGCTGCAACCGACGAGCAGGATCCTCCCGGGCTTGATCTCCGCCACCTCCAACAAACCTTCCAGGGCCTGGCGGGTGTTCGCGGTCAGTTCGGCCAAATCCAAGTGCTCGCTCATCACTGTCCCTCCTTAGGCGGAAATGTGGAATCGTTACTTGCTTTGAAGCGACTCGATTTGAATGGATGGTGTTTTCGCCAGAAGTAGCAGGCGCGGACTGTCCAGATAATAGGACTGGCCGTCCCAGTCGCCCCAGCAATGGAAGGGGGAGAAGCCGGCGCGGGCCAGCCTCCGCAGCAGTTCAGCCTGGCTGTAA
>JAPLHX010000054.1 GCA_026389415.1 Coprothermobacterota bacterium
CCTCTGTATTGAGCCAAGTGGTGTTGTAAACGGTCTCGGTGTTCGGCGTGAGCTGCAGCGAGTGCGAATCCACCAGGGATTCAGCGATGAGCACGGTCTGGTTTTCCGGGCCAAACGTGCGTAAGCCGTTTCTCATGACAAACATCGATGCAGCCGGCAACGCAATGAGGAACGCCTGCACGCCCCGCTAGAAGTCGAGATTGTCATAGACCATCTGTACGGTCGCGTCGTCAGGGAAGCCGTCGAAGAACTTCAACGTGCCCAGCCGCGTCTCGACGCTGTCCGGCGTTGTGATGGATGCGGGGATGTCGGTAGCCATCTTGGGCTTCGATTTCATCTCAGGTCCTCCTCTGTCTTGTCAGTTGTGGCCGGCTAACGTGTTTCGGCATCAGCTGCAATATGCCGCCTCGCTGCCGCACGACCCCGAGACTGCAACGAGGGATCATGACGGGAAAATACCGTGCTTTATGCAAATTGTCAATGCTTTTTCAATCTGCATAAGTGGTCCGAATCAGATCAACAGCCCCAGCTTCGCCCTGCCCCCAGTTAAGTAACTCGAGACTGCCCTTGCTGGCTTTTTCCTTGTTTGTAATTAGCAACTCGACACTCGCCACTGTCTCTACTTGCGCTTCATTCGTTCCAGCGAAGTAAGTCGTTCTTTCACCAAACCGTTTGGTGATTGGATAGCCGTTTCAGGTGCGGAAGGGTTTCAAGCTCAGGACGAGAGGGATCAGCAGGTAGAACCAAGTGGCCTGGCTGGGGGCAATGAAAGCCAGGACGCCGGCCCCCAGGCAACAGAAAGGCACAATAAAACCGCGCCGGCGCCCCCTGTTGATGATCTCCCGGCTAAGGCCGGGGTCTACCAGGCGGTGGCCGGCGGTGGCATAAAGCCAGTTTAGGGAAACAAGGAGACCCAAGGCTAGCAAGTTTCCGGCGAAGATCAACTGCACGATCCAGTCTCCAGAAGCGTCCCCCAGGAGGTCGGTGGTATAAGGCATCAAGACCACGAAGAGCAGGATCCCAAGACTGATCCAGATGTGGCGGTGATCCGTGCAACGGTAGTACCCATACATGCGGTGGTGAGTGACCCAGAAGATCGACAGCAGCCAGAAGCTCTGGAAAAAGACCAAGAGGGGCTGCCATTGGGAGAGGAGGTAACGGTGCAGCTCTTCTCCCTGCAAACCCTTGATCCCGCCCGGGATATCGATGGTCACCACCAGCAGGGTCATGGCAAAGGCGAAGATCCCGTCCGAGAGCGAGATCAGCCGGCCGATGTCCAGCCAGCGTGAGTTAGACGAGCCGTCAGGTTTCGCTGTTTTTGCGTGCTCTTCCATAAAACGATGATAGGGGTTCATTCGGCAGGTGACAATCACTTGGCCGCACCGATCGCCTGAATCGATCCTCGTCACTCGCAACTCGCCGAATTGCTTAGGGGGTCTCCTTCTCTGATAATTTTCTTAGGAAGGAGACCCTTTCATGTTATCCAAGGAATTGCTCCTTAAGGTGATCGATGGCCTACCGGGAGAGTTGATTGATGAACTACAGGATTTCGTGCATTTCTTAAAACAGAAGTCCGCTAAAAAGAACAGGGAAGCAACCTTGCTCAGCGAATCTTCATTATGAAAAGATTGGTACTCCGCTGAAGAGGATGAAGCATGGCAAGATTTGTGAAGGGTGACGTCGTCGTCGTTCCATTCCCCCCTTCCGATTTGACCGAAGCATAGAGACGACCCGCCTTGTGGTTGCCGAGCTCTCCGGTGATGACCTTATCTTGAGTCAAATCACCGGCCAAAAAACGTGAAGGACCACTATCCAGTCTCTCTTGATGAAGGAAGTTTCAAGTCAGGAGGTTTAGGCAGGATCAGCAATGTCCGTCCGAATCGCATCTTCACTTGTCAATGTTCGCCCGCAAGTACACCACCGATGTTCACCTGAGATGCACCAGTGATGTTCACCTGAGATGCACCAGTGATGTTCACCCGGAGTACACCACCCCAGTCTGGCCGGGGCCATGTTCGCCCGGAGTACACCACC
>JAPLHX010000211.1 GCA_026389415.1 Coprothermobacterota bacterium
GTATTCCAACCAGATCGTCGGCTCATTATAGGTCCAGCAAAGCCCGTCTACACGTTCTTCCTGGGCAAGCCGAATGCTCTGCAGCGGGGATAGAAACTCTCCCAATCCGGCGTCGATCGAAGGTCGAACGTGAGCAATCGACCAATTCTGGCAGTGAATGCACTGCAGATTGCAGCCGTAAGATCCCAGGGATAGGCAACGACTGCCGGGGTGGAAGTGGAATAGTGGTTTTTTTTCGATCGGATCAATCGCTAGGGAGGAAATCAAGCCATAAATCACGCTGTAAAGCTTCCCATTTATGTTTTTTCTCGTGGAGCAAATTCCACTGGCACCGGTTGCAATCTCACAACGGTGGGGGCAAATGCCACAACGGACCGCTCCCCGGTCGAGTGTTTCAAACAGGAACGTTTCTCGTTGGGGTGCTTCCTATTCCAACATGGAGCTATTCTAGCGCCCTACACAGAGACGTAGAAATGCAGAGAGCCGGGATTTCCCGGCCCTCTGCAACGACGCAAACCGAAAGGAGGATTAGAAGGTGTACGTTACGCTCACGCTGACACGAACTTCAATCGCTCCCGGTTCCACCGGAGCGGGAACTTGATCAGCAGAGGAGCCCATAGCCGCTTCCTTGTAAAAGTTATTCACCGGCATCGGATAAAAGCCATCAGATACCATGATTTCCTGTACGCCCGTGATTTGCTTTCCCTCAACGCTAAGCGCTGCTTCAGCTTTCGCTTTGGCGGCTGCCATGGCCAGCTTGATTGCATCCAACTTCGTGCTTTCCGGAGTCCGCAGTGTGAACTGGATCCCCACAACCGTATTAGCGCCAGCCTTCACCGCGACGTCGACGATCTCACCAGCCCGGGTGGGATCCGTCAAAGTGATGAGCACCTGGTTCTCCGCACGGAAACCAGTCAGCTCGCCTTTTCCGTCTTTGGAATAATCGTATTGCGGGTAGAGAGAGAGCGTGGAGGTCTCCCATTTGTCATTGGAGGACAGTTCCCGTTTCAAGGCCCCAACCACTGCATTCATCAAAGTGGCGTTCTTGGCCTGTGCCTCTTCGGCGGTTGTACCATCCGTCTGGGCTCCGAGAATGACCAAGGCGGTGTCCGCCTTCATCTTGATCACGCCATCGCCGGTTACGCTGATCCGGTTGATAGGGGTGTCAACATTGGAATTATCCACTGCGTTGACCGAGGGCCCTCCAGCCTGGAAGGAGGAAAAGCTCCAGAAAAAGAAGCCGAGAGCCAAGAGCAGTACCACCGATCCCTTCCATACCTTGCTCATATTCATCGAATGCCTCCATTTGCGGGTTTTGCCCGAATTTTCTAATCTATTGGACGTGAGCAATAAACGAAAGGTTCCCGCTTCCATCCAATTGTTCGTATTCGATTGGGATGGGACCCTCTTGGATTCAGCGGAAGCTACTCTCAAGGCCTACATCACCATGTTTGAGGAGGTCGGCATCTCTCTCCGCAAAGAGGATATCTTGGCCCATTACTCTCCCAATTGGTATCGTACCTATCTTGCGTTGGGTCTGCCGGAGTCGCGGTACCAATGGGCCGATAAGCGTTGGTTGGAGCTTTTTCACCAGTACAGGCGCTCTTTGGTGACAGGGGCCCGAGAAGTGCTCACCGCATTGCAAGAGCGAGAATACCGATTGACATTGCTTACGGCTGCGGCGACGGAACGGGTAAGGACCGAATTGAAGGAGTTTCGGTTGGAATCGTTCTTCTGTCGCGTGGTGACCATGGAGCAGTTCGGTGCCCGAAAACCAGACCCTATGCCCTTGCAGCGTACGCTGGAGTCCATGGGTATTCTACCTCGCCATGCCATTTATGTAGGGGATACGGTAGAGGATATCCAGATGGGAAGAGGAGCCGGTACGCTGACGCTCGCCGTGCAAGGTCCCTACGTTGCGCTGGAAGTATTGGCAGCCGCAAATCCGTCCTTCCTGGTGAAAACCCTTACGGGCGTTCTACAATTGCTATCTGAAAGATCCAAGCCCTAAGAAAGGTTCTGCCGAAATGGAAGCGCTGACAGTAGCAGTATTGATGGGAGGAACGTCGGCAGAGCGTGCCGTGAGCTTGGCATCGGGCCAAATGGTAGTGGAAGGTTTGCATCAGAAGGGACATCGAGTGTACCCGATTGAAATCACGGCCGACGGGTTTTGGCGAAATCGAGAAAAAGACGTACTTGCGATCTCGATCCCCTGCTCGGTGATGGAAGCGCTCGATCCCATTCCGGATATTGTGTTCATTGCCCTGCATGGACCGATGGGGGAGGATGGCACAGTGCAGGGATTGCTAGAGACTTTATCCATCCCTTACACTGGGTCAGGTGTTTTAGCCAGCGCACTCGGCATGGATAAACGGAAAAGCCGACTCCTCTTTGCCGGCGCCGGTCTTCTTGTACCACCACACTTGATGATCCAGGACCATCGAAATATTGCAGAAACGGTCCAGAGCGCTGAAAACCTTTGGGGATATCCGTTAGTGGTGAAACCCAATGATTCCGGCTCCTCTCTCGGGGTGACCATCACCCGCGATTCCAGGCAAATGCCGGAAAACATCGAACAAGCTTTCACATTATCGCAGCAAGTTCTGCTGGAACCTTACTTGGCCGGAACAGAGATTACCGCTCCCCTGCTGGGAAACGAGTCACCGAAGGCCTTACCCGTGATTGAAATTGTCCCTCCCGGGGAATTCTTCGATTACCGATGCAAATATAACGGGTTGACCCAAGAAATCTGTCCGGCACGGATCCCCTCTGTCCAACTTGACCACGCCCAGCAAATCGCGGTGACAGCCTTTGTCCTTTTGGGATGCAGTGGATTCGCCCGGGCGGATATGATTATCAGCCAAAATCAAATCTATCTATTGGAGATGAACACCATCCCCGGGTTGACCCGAGAGAGCTTGGTGCCGAAGGCGGCAAAAGCAGCCGGACTCTCTTTTTCCGATTTGCTCGATCAAATTGTCAAGCTAGGGCTCGAACGATGGCATTGATTCTGTATGGTAAACCGATACAGAAAAAGATCCGGTCTGATGTGGCAATCGAAACGGCTCTTTGGCGTGCCAAAGGCATTTCCCCCCGCTTGGAAATACTCTATTGCCAAACGGACGACAGTTCGGTCCACTATGGACAATTGCTCCAGCAGCAAGGGTCGGCAGTGGGCATCGAAGTCGGTTTGCACTCGATGTCTTTGGATAGTGAAGAATGGGAAGTATTGGATCAAGTGGAGGCCTGGAATGAAGATGATAATGTTCATGCGATTCTTCCATTGGACCCTTTCCCGCCAAAGGTTCGCAAGGATGTTTTGGGACGGGCCATCCACCCTAAGAAGGACATTGAAGCCATCAACCCGGTTACCCTGGGAGACTTGTTTTTAGGCATCAGTCGGTTTGTGCCTTCTCCGGTTCAAGCCGTCTTGACCCTACTTGATTCCTATCATGTACCCATTGAGGGGAAGCATGCCGTGGTACTGGGACGAAGCACCGGCATTGGCAGACCATTGGCCCTGCTCCTACTGCAACGGAACGCCACAGTAACCACTTGCCACACCTACACTCAATCAATCGAGACCATTGCCCGACATGCCGACATCCTGGTCAGCGCGATCGGCCGTCCGGAGTTGGTCGATGTCCGTTTCGTCAAACCGGGCGCGGTGGTGATCGATGTGGGGACATCGTTTGTCGATGGAAAACTCGTCGGAGATGTTTGCTTTGGCGAGGTGGAAAAAATCGCGTCTGCGGTTTCGCCGGTTCCTGGAGGAGTAGGCCCAGTGACCACCGCAGTTCTTTTGCAGTCCGTACTGTGTGCCCTGCGCTGGCAAAGGTCCAATGGCAATGATTGAAACGAAGTGCACTGAAAGGGGTATCCCAAACAATGGACAAACGTGAATTGGTGGAAAAGCGGGAGCAATATCTTCTCCCCTGTTATGCTCATTACTTTCAAGAGTATCTATACCTGACACGAGGGGAAGGTCAATTCATCTATGATGACCAGGGGCGCCGCTATCTGGATTGCTTTGCTGGGGTAGCCGTGGTGAATTGCGGGCATGCCAGGGCAGAGATTCGTCGAGCTGTGGACCAGCAGATGAACCAACTCGTGCATACCTCTAGCTTGATGTTGACCGAACCGATGGTAACCCTGGCTGAAAAATTAGCAGCCATTGCGCCGGGTAAGTTGCAGAAAAGTTTCTTCTGCAATTCAGGGGCTGAAGCCGTGGAAGGGGCTACTGCTCTTGTGAAAGCTGCGACCGATAACCACCAATTCATCGCTCTGCGCTCTTCATTTCACGGCAGGACCCTAATGGCTTTAAGTCTGACTGCCCAGCGCAGTTGGCGGGGTAAGGGGCCTTACGCTCCCGGGATCATCTTCGTGGCCAATCCCTATTGCTATCGCTGCGTTTTCAAGCTGAGATATCCTTCCTGCGGTCTCGCCTGCGCGGAAGACATCGACGAAGCCATCCGAACTTCCACAAACGGAAAAATCGCCGGATTTATTGCCGAACCCATCCAGGGCAATGGCGGAGTCGTCGTGCCGCCAAAAGAATACTTTGCAGCGGTCTCTCAAATCATCAAGCGATACGACGGTCTTTTCATTGATGACGATGTGCAAACTGGTTTTGGTCGAACCGGTAAGTGGTTCGGTATCGAGCACTTCGGTGTAGAACCGGATGTGATGACTTTGGGAAAGGGGATAGCCAATGGCCTGCCCCTGGGTGCATTTATCGCAACCCCGGACGTTGCACCTGCTTTGGGCTTGGGTCAGCATTTCTCAACATTCGGTGGGAATCCAGTGAACTGTGCCGCTGCTATTGCAAATATCGAACTGCTGGAAAAAGAAGATTTGATCGGAAATGCCGATCGAGTAGGCTCCTATTTCCTCGCCCAGTTGGGAAAACTAGCTGATACGCATCAAACAATCGGCGAAGTTCGCGGGTTGGGCTTGATGATCGGGATCGAGCTGGTGAAAGACCGGGCAAACAAGGAACCTCACTGTCAAGGATTAATCCAGTTAGTAGAGTATGCGCGCGAACACGGTCTTTTGTTGGGGAAATCAGGACTGCATGCCAATGTGGTGCGCATCACTCCACCGCTTTGCTTCCGCCGTGAGGATGTGGATCAAGCCTGTGAAATCCTCGAAGCCGGTTTAAACCGGATTGATTCGATCGCATAACTCCCAGTTTCCAATCCAGACCTTGTGCATTCAGGTTTCAACTGGTTCGGTTAAAATATGAAGTATCAGATGAGAAACGCGAAAATCTATGTGCAAGAACGAGCAGACCATCGCGACATTGGGCGTAGGATGGATTGGGACTGGCAAGGCAAGGATCTGCGGGTAAAAGTCCTGTATTCCCAAAAGGGAATCGCCACCCAAATTTGGGTAGCTACTTCCACCGGGTACTTCCTGATGGATTGCGGTGACGGAATCCTGAGAGACCTATTTCCGTATTCTGCAGACTGGATACACCGGCTTTCTGCCATTCTGCTCAGTCATTCGCATTTCGATCATGTGGCCGGCCTGTTCGCGCTGCTGTCCTTTTTGCGGTTGCGAAATCGGACGGCATCGCTTGTCATTGCTTCCCCGGATCGCTCCTTTTTACAGGAGATTCGCCGATTTCGGGATCGAATGTTCGCTGGATTCCCCTATGAACTGGATCTCCGATCGATTGAGGAATCCAACCCCTATCAATGCGCTGGATTCCAGATCCGATCTTTTGCAGTGCCGCATTCCGAGCACGCCTCCTTTTTTGGCCAAGCCATGCCGGTCCTGGCAGCGGGCTACTGCTTGGAAAGTGCCCAGGGTGAAATCGTGTTGTATTCGGGAGATACCGGTTGGTTTTCGGGGCTTTCTCGGTATGTACGCGGAGTGGATTTGGCTATACTTGAAGCTACCTTCGATCTGCCGAAGGGCGAAGGAAGACACCTAACTCTGGAGCAGGCGCAACAGTTAGGGCATTTGGCAAAGACGACAATTCTTGTCCATCGATGACGGTAACCGTGCATCTTGCGCTATGATTATGCTGGATCCATGGTGAAGATTTGTGAAGCACCCGTTACCGTAAATGCCGTGCTCTCAGTCCGGCCGATGCAAGTCGCTGATTTGCAGGGAGTAATGCGCGTGGAATGCTCGGCGTACGTTTCTCCCTGGCGGCTGGAGGATTTCTATCGTGAATTGACCATGAACCAGCTGGCTCATTATTTCGTCGCCGAACAAAACGGAGAGATTGTAGCGTTTGTTGGCATCTGGTTAATGGTTGACGAAGTGCATATCACCAACATCGCAGTGGTTCAGGAACATCGCGGTAAAAAAATCGGAGAGCAGTTGCTGCTGTTCATCTTGGACGAAGCAAAGCGGTTGGGGGCGATACGAACGATCCTTGAAGTAAGGGTTTCCAATTCGCGCGCGCAGAATCTCTATGTGAAACATCGTTTTCGCTTTGTCGGTTTGCGCCGGAATTATTATCATGATAATGGCGAGGATGCATTTTTGATGGAAAGGGACTTGAGATGCTAGTTCTGGTACCGTTGGTGATTCTTGCTGGGCTGCTCCTGGGAAAACTCGCGGGAGGAAGGATCTCGCACATTGGATCCGTGCGTATTCGTTTCTGGCCTTTGATTGTTCTCGCCCTGGCCATTCAATTCCTGATTTTCCTGCCATTCTTTCAATGGCCCCAGATCGTGATCGCCATCCTCTATCTATTGTCCATGGGACTGCTGTTTGTTTTTGCTCTATTAAGTTTCCGCCTGCCGGGCATGGTGATCATTCTATTAGGGTTGCTGCTCAATCTATTGGCGATTTCGTTCAACGGTGGTTTCATACCAGCAGATGCGGAGGCGTACGCCAGCGTGGGCAAGGTTTCTACGGCGACAGCATTGCAGGAAAACCAGGTGTACAACAATCTGCGGCTGATGACGGATCAGACCAAGCTAAATGGGTTAGGTGATCGGATTCCGCTGCCATTCCCGTGGGGATTGGGTTCGGTGATCAGCGCAGGGGATATCGTCTTGTTGGTCGGTCTCTTGGTCCTGATGATCTTCCTTCAGTTGGGTTGATTCGTTCGATCCCGTTTTCCCTTGAGTCGCTTCAAGCGGAACATGTCTTCCCGTTCCCGTTGCTCGAGTACGAATTTGATGAAACCAATCTCCATAGACAGTCGGGGAATGACTACCTGCTCCAAAGCATTCACCCGGCGGGTCGTTTTCTTGATCTCGGATCCCATCTTCCGGATTCGTACTTCACAAGCAGCTACATCGATCAGTTTTTCAATCAAGATTTCAAAGTCGTCGGCAGCATGGCGAAGATAGGGGCTTTGCCACTGGGGATTCCAGCCACGATCAAATGCCCCTCTTCGCATCGGAGGGGTACGGATTTCCGGCACTTTCACTCCCCAGATGTTTTTACTATCGATTTCTACCCCGACCTGACGGGCACCTAATGCCACAAGAGCCTGTATCGTATCCGGCCCGGAAAGCGCTTTGCTTAAAGCCAGGAAGAGATAGGCCCGTTCACCCAGGATTTCCAATTCGTTTCGCTTTTCCATCACATTGCGCACCATGCTGAAAAAATCTGCGATCAAGGCATCCCGTTTGCGTTTCAGAAGATCGACGCCCTGAAAAGCCAGGGTAATTTGCCCTCTGCGTTGCAGCAGATTCATGCGAGTGGGACTGATGTTTTCCATTTAGATTCACCTAACCACGCAGGCCGGCCGCGTTTCGCTCCTTCCAGAAATCCTCCATGCCTGGGACATAGTATTTTTTGATTTTGTCGCGGGAGACTCGTTTCAACTCCCGTTCTGGTAAATAGGAGAGCAATTCCCAGCCCAAACTGAGCGTTTCGAAAATGGAACGATCGGTGTTGCCTTGATTGATCATCTGTTTTTCGAATTCATCTGCGAACTTTAGGTACATCCGGTCGCGAAGGGTCAAGGCCTCTTCACCGATAATTGCAACCAACTTGCGTAGGTCTCTCCCACCTGCATAAGCGGCATAGAGCTGATTGGCCCATTCTCGATGGTCATCCCGCGTATGCCCCTCCCCGATGCCATTATTCATCAATCGAGAGAGGGATGGCAGGATATCGATCGGGGGGGTGTAGCCCATTCGATGCAATTGTCGGGAAAGCACCAATTGGCCTTCTGTGATGTAACCTGTTAAGTCGGCAATGGGATGGGTGATGTCATCATCCGGCATCGTCAGGATGGGAATCTGAGTGATGGAGCCTTTGCGTCCGTGAATGCGCCCAGCCCGTTCATAGATGGTGGCCAAGTCGGTGTACATATAACCGGGATAGCCGCGGCGTCCGGGAATTTCCTCCCGAGCGGTGCCGATTTCCCGTAGCGCCTCACAATAGTTGGTCATATCGGTCAAGATCACCAGGACATGGTAGTCGTGTTCGTAAGCAAGGTGTTCCGCACAAGTCAGCGCACAACGTGGCGTCAGCAGGCGTTCAATCGTGGGATCATCCGCTTTGTTTAGAAAGACGACCGTCTTGCTTAACGCCCCGGTACTTTCGAACTCATGAATGAAGAAAGAAGCTTCACGGTGCGTAATGCCCATGGCAGCAAATACCACGGCGAACTCCTCTTGCTCACCAAGCACCTTAGCCTGTCGAACGATTTGGGCTGCGATTTCGTTACCCGGCAAACCCGCTCCGGAAAAGATTGGCAGTTTCTGTCCTCTGACTAAGGTGTTGAAGCCATCAATGCTGGAGATACCGGTCTGGATAAATTCCTCTGGTTTTGCTCTGGATGTTGGATTGATGGGGGAGCCAATGATCGCCTTGCGTGCTTCTGGGATAATCTGCGGCAGTCCGTCAATCGGTTCGCCCAAACCATTGAATCGTCGGCCGATCATTTCTTTGGAAACACCGAGTCGGGCTACGTCCTCCCTGAGGCTGACGGAGCTTTTGGCGATATCGATACCCCGTGTTTCTTCAAACACTTGGATCACTGCATGGTGTTCCGACACTTCGATCGTTTGTCCGCCTCGCACAGAGCCATCCGGCAGGTGGATATTGACCAGGGAATTGAATGAGAGGTCCTTGGCTTTTTCTACAAACAGTAGCGGACCGGATACATAAGAAATCGTCGTATACTTCTTGCGCGCAAGGTCCATCCTTATCCCTCCTTGACGAATGCCTGTGGCATGTTCGCTAGGAACTGTTGAATGTAGGCGGGGAAACGCTCGCGTTCCACTTCCTTCAGTCGTGAGATTTGCTCGATCTCCGGGGTGTTGATGATCTCATCGATGGTGAAGCGGTTTGCACGGAGGCTGTCGCCAGCCAACTGGTAGAATTGCAGGATTGCTCGCAAAATCCCATCTTGCTTGGCCATCGGACAATACCCGTCTATGGGTGAAAATGCATTCTGCTGCAGCAAATCCTCCCGCAGCATCTTGCCGGCTTCGATGATTAAGCGCTCATTATCCTGCAGTGCATCGGGGCCAACGAGTTGCACCACTTCCTGGAGGGATGCCTCTTCTTGCAGAAGTGCCATCGCTCGCTTGCGCAAATCGATAAAATCAGAAGCCACTTCTCTGCCATACCAGGGTTCTAGCTGTTGACTGTAGAGCGAGTAGCTTCGCCCCCAGTTGATGGCAGGGAAATGCCGACGATTGGCAAGGCCGGCATCCAGTGCCCAAAAGGTACCCACGATGCGCAGTGTCGCTTGCGTGACGGGCTCCGAGAAGTCCCCACCGGGAGGGGAAACAGCACCGATCACGGTGACGGAACCGATTCGATCCTCCTGCGAAAGACAAACAACGCGACCGGCTCGTTCGTAGAAGGCAGATAATTTGGACGAAAGATAGGTCGGATACCCTTCCTCTCCCGGCATTTCCTCCAAACGAGAGGAAATTTCCCGCAATGCTTCCGCCCAGCGACTGGTGGAATCGGCCATCAAAGCAACAGAAAGCCCTTGATCGCGGAAATATTCCGCGATGGTGATTCCAGTGTAGATAGAGGCTTCCCGAGCAGCGACCGGCATGTTCGAGGTATTGGCTACCAATACCGTCCGCTCCATCAAAGGGCGCCCAGAATTTGGGTCCACCAATTCGGGGAAATCTGTCAAAACTTCTGTCATCTCGTTTCCCCGTTCCCCGCAGCCAACGTAGATGATGATCTTGGCATTGCCAAACTTGGCCAAGGTCTGCTGAACCACGGTTTTTCCGGATCCGAAAGGACCTGGAATCGCAGCGGTTCCACCCATGGCAACAGGAAACAAGGTGTCGAAAATGCGCTGTCCGGTAACAAACAGTTCATCCGGATCCCGTTTTTGTTGATAAGGACGGGGAGAGCGAACCGGCCACGTATGCATCAGGTAAAGGCGTTGTCCGCTTTCCAATTCCCCAATGGGTTCTTCCACCGTAAAACTGCCGGCCCGGATGTTTTTGATGGAGCCTTCCGTTCCGGGTGGCACCAGGATTTTGTGAATAAAACTCTCCGTTTCCTGCACGGTTCCCAACACATCCCCTGAATGGACCCTTGCCTTTGGTAAAACATCCGGTATGAAGGTCCATTTCTTGTCCCGCGGTAGAGCATGGACTGAGATACCACGAGCGATGAAATCGCCAGATTTCTCCCGGATTAAACCCAAAGGGCGCTGAATGCCGTCAAAGATGGACGAAAGAAGGCCAGGACCCAATTCTACCGTCAAAGGAAGCCCTGTGCTCTCTACCGGTTCACCCACAAAAAGCCCGGAAGTGTCTTCATAGACCTGAATGAAGGCAGTGTCCATGTCCAGGCGGATGATTTCTCCGATCAGACCTTCTCTACCCACTCTGACGATATCGTACATACGGCAGCCCGTCATGCCTTTGGCGATAACGGCCGGACCAGATATTTTTATGATGTCTCCCATTTCGTTACCTCAGCTTCACGTAATAACCGATCGCCTGCTTGACCATCTCTGCGATGTGATTCTTTACCGCCGGTCCTTTGGCAGAAGGGTAGGGGATCAACAACGGCCATTCTCGTCCTTGCCACTCGCGCTGGAATTCCTTTTCAATCCCGGCCAACCAATCTTCCGGGACAGCAATCAACCCGAACTCCTTGGCTTGCAGGAGTTTCCGAATGGTCTTGAATGCTTCCTCTATGTGGTTTGTGGTCAGGACTTCCACTCCCCCCAGCCCGAATCCGTCCCCCAGGTCTTGATCAGCTAAAAAGCAAATCCTAGAATACAAGAGTATCTCTCACTCGGTCGTCTGGCAGGTGGTAGAACT
>JAPLHX010000288.1 GCA_026389415.1 Coprothermobacterota bacterium
ACCCAGGTGCCCGATGCCTCCCATTATTTCTGGCAAGGCTTTGTCCCCTATCGGGTAGAAGCCAAAATATCGACGCTGGGACTCTCTCCGGACTCCATTCGACGCCAAGGTTCTGTATCCCGGGCGGTTGCCATCAGCTTAGCTTGCAATGCCCAGAAGCTTTCGGGCGTAGAGATCGGCATCGGCTTGACCGGTCTGGCGGGTCCTTCCGGCGGCACCCCGCAAACCCCGATCGGCACGGTGTTCGTTGCGATCAGTACTCCGATAGGGATCGCCGACCATCGGTTACGCCTTAGGGGTTCTCGCCAATCGATCCGGCATCAAGCCGCTCTCTGGGCCCTCTTGTTATTGCACCAGGCGCTAAGGAGGTTTTAAGATGCGGACATTTCTGGCGATCCCTTTACCGGAATCCCTGGTTCCACCGGTGGAGTCTTTGCGCGATCGGTTGGCAGCCGGCAGAGCGGATGTGAAATGGGTCGATCGAAGCAACTTTCATTTTACGATCCGCTTTCTGGGAGAAATCGAACACCATCAGGTAGAGCGCGTAAAATCCACCGTCCGCTCGTTGGCCAATCACCCAGCGTTTCTAACCGAGATGGGAAAAGTGGGCGCCTTCCCTTCTCTCTCCGCACCCCGCGTGATTTGGGTTGGATTGGCCAAAGGTCACCAGGAAATGCAAGAATTGGCCCGGGAGCTAGAGCACGCGTTGTCTGAGTTGGGATTTATTCCAGAAGTAAAGCCTTTTCACACCCACCTCACACTGGGACGAGCTCGCAGCGAACGTTGGGGAACTCTGAAAGAACTGCTTTACAAAGAACCTGGCTTGACCGGCTACACGTTCCAAGGCAATCAGCTCAGCCTGTATGCCAGCACTTTGACTCCCCAGGGGCCCATCTACCGTGCATTGGAAACCGTGAACTGGAAGGAGAAGTAGGTGATCGATCCGATCTATCTCAAGCGAGTATTGGCCGAACTGCTGGCTACGCCCAGCGTTACCGGCCACACCGAAGTTATCGTTGCCCGGTTGACCGAGATGGTGCAAGAACTGGGTCCCAAATGCACCTTCCCACGCAAAGGGGGTGTGCAGGTGTTCTTACCCGGCCGCGGACCCATGGTTTTGGTGACCGGTCACCTAGATACACTGGGCGCAATGGTCAAGGAAATCCATTCCGATGGAACGCTCTCCTTTGTGAAGGTAGGCAGTTATATGTTTCCTTCCATCGAGGGTGAGAATTGCACTGTACTGACTCGGAAAGGAAGGACGATCTCTGGAACCATCTTTACAACCGAACCCTCCGTCCATATCTTCGATGAACCGGACAAACTCGAACGAAAGTTAAAGAACTTTCGCATCTACCTGGACGAACCAACAAACGATGCGGAAACGAGCAAAGCGTTGGGGATCCAGGTGGGGGATTTCGTCGCCTTCGATCCGCGCAGCCAATTTTTAGCCAATGGTTTCATCAAGAGCCGACACCTCGATGACAAGGCCGGCTCTGCCTGTATGCTGGCCGCTCTCAAGGCTGTGCAGGAGATTCCCCGGCACCGCCCGGTTGTGTTCTATTGGACGATCTACGAAGAGGTAGGACATGGTGCAGCAGCGGGGATCGGAGAAGTCGTGGAAGAGATCCTATCCGTCGATATCGGTTTAGTCGGTACAGGGCAAACCTCCAGCGAAATGGCGGTCACGATTTGCGCCAAAGACAGCTTCAGTCCCTACGATTACCAACTGACCAACGCCTTGGTCCGAATCGCGGAGAACCAGGAAATCCCCCATCGGTTGGATGTGTTTCCTCATTACGGCTCTGACGCCAGTGTCGCTTTGAGCGCCGGCCATGATCTGCGCGCCGGCCTGATCGGCCCCGGCGTGTTTGCTACCCACTTCTATGAGCGGACACACCAGGAAGGATTGCAGCACACGGCTGAGTTGCTGTTGGCGTACTTGGTAGACATTCCGGCCTGATGGAATTCCAGCGGGTGGCCGTGATCGGTGTGCCGGGAGCGGGGAAGTCCACCGTATCGCGAGAACTGGGAGAGATTCTCGAATTGACCGTAACCCATCTGGATGCTCTGTTTTGGCAACCAAATTGGCAGGAGACTCCCTTGGCAAATTGGATCACCCGGCAGCGGGAGCTGGTGGGTCGTACTCGGTGGCTGATTGATGGAAGCTACAATCGGACGCTGGCCATCCGTCTGGAACGATCCGACCTGGTGGTGTTTCTCGATTTCTCCACTTGGCGGTGCTTGTGGCGGGTGGGGAAGCGTTGGTGGGTCTACCGGGGCCAGATCCGACCCGATGTGGCGGCCGGTTGCAAGGAACGAATCGATCTTGAATTCCTGCGTTTTGTTTGGTCGTACCGGCGCCAGAAACGACCCATGCTGCTGGAGCAGCTACGGAAGTACTCCGGTCATACAGTTACCCTGCACAATCCTCGTCAGGTGAAGGCCTTTCTAGCCACATTGCGGCAGGGAGATCTGGCTCGCAACGAACTGACCCGGGTAGAAGGTATGGAGCGGTATCAGTAGCATCACGGTCCGACCCGCCCGGCCGGAGGACAAACCACGGATTGTGGAGATCTCGGGTCAAATCTGGGAAGGAAACGATTACGTACCGTCCGTGTTGGAAGAGTGGATGCAAGCGCCGGGTTCCCTTTTGGCAGTAGCTACATGGGACGACCTAGTAATCGGTTTCGGTCATGGCGAATGGATGACGCCCGAAACCTACTGGTTGGAAGGACTACGTACCGATCCAGCTTGGTGGAATCATGGCGCCGGCAAGGCGATCTTTCGCTTTTTCCTGGAATGGGCGCAAGGCCAAAACGCGCTGCGAATTCGGCTTTCCACCTATCTGGAGAACTTTGCCTCCATCCATCTAATTGAGTCGCACGGATTCGGGCGAGTGGCTCGCTTCATCTATTTGGAATCCGAGAAACCTTATCCAAGAGACGATTCGACCGAAAAGCCCAGCCTCGCTGCGCTGGAGGAAGCCGCAGCCTTCATCCAGGATTCATCCTTCCAGGATCGAGCCCGAGGGTTCTTCCCCTGTGGATGGAGATTCAGCCTCTTTGGGCAAAACCCTCGAACGATCCTGGCTGCAGAAAAGCATCTTCTCGCTGTTCGACGCAACCACCGTCTCGCCGCCTTGCTTGTGGCAAGCTATCCCCACGGCCAATCGAACCAGATGTCGGTGGATTTCCTCGAGGGAACATCACAAGAAGCGATTTTCCTGCTTTCCCATCTGATCCGCCTGGAGACGCACGTTCAGTATTGGGAGACAATGGTCCCTTGCGCCGGGGAACAGCCCCTGGCGATGATCGATGCGTTCCAACAAGTGGGTTTCCAATGCTGGCACGAGGGAACCCCCGATGTGTTCGTCTACGAAAAGGATTTGAAAGAGTAAACATCAGATCTGGCGGAGTATCCCACCCGGAACAGCTCCGCTTGGCCGAGACCCTCTGTGACCGCTTTGTTAGACTCAAGAAGTATTTTCACCGGATTGTCCGGCTCGACGGAGGAGAGCGAAGATAGAGCCCAAACAAGCGTTTAGCGGATAATGCTTTGCGGCATCACGCTTCCAGGTGGAGTTCGTTCCATCAAGCACTGACCGGCGGTACCTCGTTTCAGTCGTTGCAGGAACGGGACCAGCAAAATCCAAGCCAGGAGTGTGGCGCCACCTGCTACCAGAATAGGCAGGTTTCGATCCAGCGAAGCGATAAAACCGGCGATGATTGGCGGTATGGCTTGAGCCAGAGAAGTGAAAGACTGATTGATGCCGATGATCTCTCCCTGCATGCTCGGCCCCGCCAGTTGAGATACCACTGCCAACGAGCTGGGGTTGGTCAGCCCTTGGAAAAGGGCGATCAACGGCAAGACGATGTACAGCCCCCAGGGCTGTCCCGGCAGAAGTAGCGCCGGCAAGGAAATCGCCAGAAGCAACGCGGAGATCGGCAGGATTTGGGCGGGAGTAAAGCGCCGCGTTAAAGGCCGGTTTACCACACCCTGGGAAAACGCAATCCAAAGACCGACATAGGCAAATAAATCCCCGATCTGCGACTGGGTATAGGCGAACCGCTGAATCAAGTACACCTGGAAAAACTGGGTGAAGAAACTGAAACCAAAGACCAAAAAGAAAACGACAAGAAAGATCTGCCGGCACTGCACCAGCCGAATCGCCCGCCCGATGTTGCGAAATCCCGTCAAGAAACTAGCCTTAGAAGAGCTTGACCTAACGAGCGAGTCCTGGAAGCGCAGCATTAAAATGATGATGTTGGCAGCGCAATGAATGGCCGCAAACCAAAAGGGAGCGGACTGGGCGATGGAGATATTTCCACCCGTGAAGCCATCTACCAAACGCGCTACAAACAGCAAGATCAGATTTTTGGTCAAGACCCCAATCGCGAAGAGCAGATACCCGATTAGGGTGCCTATCAGCGAAACCACCAGCATCTTTTTCCGTCCTACCCGGTCGGAAAGGCCGCCCAGATAGGGCGCGCCGAAGAACTGAGCCAGCGAGTAGGACGCGATCAGAAAGCCGAGAAGCATCGTTCGGACAGAAAGACTCGCCCCCATCGATAGGATCCCTCCGCGGGGATCGAGAAACAGCGGTGCGATGACTGGGATCACGATACCAACCCCCAACAGATCAATGAACACGGTGAAAAACAGCGGAAACAGCGACTGCTTCTTACTCTGAATTGCTTCCATCGGGTCTACTCCCTCGAGTTTTCTTTCCCCGTTCTTCTTGGTTGAACTTATCATACAATCATAGAGTTGTGATCTCTATTCCTCTGCCATCTAGCGGCGGACAAGCAGAAGAAAGGCTGGGTAAGGATGCAAATTTTAGACTGGGTTGAGCAACCGGAACGGGCTGCGCCTTTTGCTGGCTCTGCCGCGACTCTCCTTGAAAAGTAGCGATCCACTGGTGCCGATCAAGCGCTATACCAAGGGGAAACGCGAAGCTGGCGCGCCATTCGATCCCTGGTTGCTTGGGCACCTACGGGCGAGAGTTCGGTTTGAGGAAGTTGTGTCGCCTTCGATCCAGATGGAAGACCGCATCCGCGATTGGGAGCCAAGGACCGGGTTGCTTGCGGCTTCTACCGGGAAGCCAGCCTGTGGGTGATTCCTCGGTTGGAAACGCCATGAAGGGGATCGACTTCTACCTGGAATCGAATCGGGATCTATGGGACCGCCTGGTGCCCATCCATGCGCGTTCTCGCTTCTATGACGTGGATGGTTTTCGCCATGGAGACAGCACTCTGATGCAGTTGGAACGGGAGGAAGTGGGCGATGTGCGGGATAAAACCCTGCTTCACCTGCAATGTCACTTCGGATTGGACACTCTTTCCTGGGGCCGACAGGGCGCCCGGGTGACGGGTGCGGATTTCTCCCCCGCGGCTATCGATCTTGCCCGTGCCCTAAGCGCAGAACTAGCAGTTCCCGCCCGGTTTCTCTGCACCAACCTATTTGATTTGCCGGCCATGCTAGCGGACCGATTCGATATCATCTTCACCTCGTATGGAGTTCTCTGCTGGTTGCCGGATCTGGACAAATGGGCGGACGTCGTGGCCCACTTTTTGAATCCGGGTGGCTTTTTTTATATCGCGGAAGGACACCCACTGGTTTCCGTGTTCGCCAACGAATCGGATACGAAGGGATTGCAGGTCACCGGTTCCTACTTCCACTCGCCGGAACCGACACGCTGGAAAACGGACGTTTCCTATGCTGATCCCTTAACGCCCGTGAATCTGCCATCCTTTGAGTGGACTCATTCTCTGGCAGACATCTTGAATGCGTTGATCCGGGCGGGGCTCTGCGTCGACTTTTTCCACGAATTTCCCTTCAGCTTCTATCAGCATTTTCCATTTTTGGTTAAAGGAGGGGACGGATATTGGCATCTGCCGCAAGGGGATTTGATTCCGATGACTTTTTCCCTGAAAGCTACCAAACCTTAAAATCTGTATGAAAACGACGAATGGGAATCTTGCTTTGATGGAAACGATCCACACCTTGTGCCCAAGCAGGAGGGAAGAATGAACACCTGGTGGATTCTGCTGATCGGAGTGGCCGTGGTCTTTCTGCTCGCTGTCGCCAATTCTTTGGTTGGCAATGCTCTCTCCACGTGGCGATGGCTGCGGCGGCCCTTACCCCAAGGTGACCGGGTCGATGTGGGCGGTTATCGCGTATATGCCCTTTGCCAGGGAGAAGGAAAACCAACGGTGGTGCTGGAAACCGCTGTCAACTCACTCTCGCTTGAGTGGTGGCCGATCCAGCAGGAATTGATCCAAGACGCGAACGTCCTTCTCTATGACCGAGCCGGAAACGGATGGAGCGAAAAAGGACCGTTTCCTCGGACCAGCCAGCAGGTGGTAAAAGAGCTGCGCGCTTTATTAGACCGCCTGCAACTGGAACCGCCCTTTCTGTTGGTCGGTCAATCCCAAGGTGGTCTCTATCTGCAGCATTTCGCTCGCCTGTACCCCCAGGAAGTCGCAGGATTGGTGCTGGCCGACCCGGTATCGACCAATAACGATCGTTTCAACCAGATCCAGTCTCCCATCCACCAGCGCTATGGCTCCATTGCCAGCAAGATCGCCAATGCTCGGCGGGCTGTCTCGGCCTCGCGCCTTGGCTTGATGCGTTCGACGGCACGACGGATGCGGAGCGGTGCTCAGTTTGATCCATACCGTGATCTGCCGGACTGGATTCAAGAGGCGGTGCTGGAGAATTTCATTTTACCCAAGGCTCACTTGGCCGCGGTCAGCGAACTGGAAAGCCTAGACGAAAGCATCGTCCAAGTGCGAAAGGCCGGGGCTTTTCCACTCGTGCCATTCCTGGTCTTGCACCATGACCCCTTGAAATATCGCCAGGAACTGGAAAACTGGGGCTATCCTGCGGACACAGCGCAGGCGGTAGAGGAGATCTGGCTGGAACTTCACCAGGAATTGGCAGCGCAGTCACCGCTGGGAGAAGTGCGGATCGTGCCCGGCAGCGGGCATGCCATGCACTTGGACCAGCCACAGGCGCTGGTGAAGGGAGTGCGGGAATTGCTAGGGAACATCAGGGCTGGAAACAAGACCCTCTAAACAGTAGAGAGGTGGCTAGAAAGGAAACGACAATGAAACCAGGAGACAAAGAAGAACCAGGAGAGGAACAAAGCGAAAACGCTCCTGTTTTACCAAAGCAAATGGCGGAGGAGGTCGCAGAGGAAACGGTCCCCAACGTCGAAGTATCGCTTCGCTATGCATTGGGCGATGGCCAAAAGGAGTGGGAATCGGGGTCTGGCGTGGCACGATTGGAAAAGGAAGTTTTAGTCCTATCACCCGAAGGCAGTGCACCGATCTCCATCTCCTTGCGGGAAATCCAGGATCTTACCAGCATCAATTACCGCCTGGTTCTGACGCTGAAGCAAGGCAGTCTGCTCACCCTGCGCGATCTCGGCTACCGTTTCGATGATTTTTTAAAAGCAGTGGTGCTGCGGCGCAACGAGATGTTGTTGGTGGATCTCCTGATGGAGGAGAAGTCCTTCAAAGAAGGGTCCCGCGGGCACTTCTTGTGGGATCATGCCGAGACCAAGCTGGAGGGGGAAGGGGAATTCCGCCTGTACGAAACGGCATTGGTCATTCTTCCCGACCACGGCCAACCGCTGCGCTTGCCGCTGGGAACGGTGAGCTCGTGGAAGGCGCAAGAATACCGCTTGGAATTCCTCTCCGACCAGCAGGAAAGCCTGATTCTATCCCAGTTGGGGCGCGAGTATGATCCATTTCGGCAGGCCGTCACAAACCGTCTCGCCGATTTAATGACTCGGGCGCAGGCCGATTTGAAAAACCTTGTTCCCAGCTTGGATCCGCTGATGCTTCGCCGCCTTTCCGGACTGCTTAAGGAGGGTCGAGCTGCTTCTCGCCGTGCCGTGGAAGAAATTTTTCCGCCTTTCTGGCGAGAGCTGGAGCAGCGCCTGGCGGAAGGTGGTCTCGCCGAATCCTATGCCTACCTGACGAAACTGGCACCGCCGGAACTGGTGCGCATCGGTTGGAAACGCGGATTGCTGGGCGATTTGACCGGACAAAGCCTTTTTTTCTTGATCCCGATGCTTGGCCAAATGGGCGGACCGAGCAACGCCATTGCCTGGGAAGCGTCCGCGGGGGAAGAGGAAGGCAAAGCGACCTACTTCTTTCGCATCGTGGGTCGCCTGGAGTTGCCGGAGCTGACACCGATCGCATTGCAACAAAAAGCTGAATCCTTCCTTGACGTTCTCAACCGGGGTCTGGCAGCCATCAATTTCCGCCGGGAACCGATCTACCTGACCGAAGATAAGCTCACTTCTCCGCAATACACACGCTACCGCTATTCTTTGGAGGCCATCCCTGCCTTACGAACCTTGCGCATACATTTCATCGGGCGGGTGATTCACACCTCCATCGAACAATGGCAGAAAGACGCCACAGAACTGTTACAGTTCAATGGGTCCGCCTCGTCCGATGACTTGCGCTGGAAAAAGGCTTAGGCCAAACCGTATAATACCAAGCAAAGGAGAATTGCAATGCCTGGTTATCAGCACCCCTGTCGCTACTGTCAGCAATTGGTCCCGCCGGACGCCGCTGCCTGCCCCTACTGCAGCAAAGTGAATCCCACGGGATCTCTCCGCTGTCCCAAGTGCAAAAGCCCCGTCCAAAGCCAATGGAAGTCTTGCACCTGCGGACAGCCACTGGAGATCACCTGTCCTCTCTGTTTCCAGCAGACTTTTTTCGGAGACTACTGCCAAAAGTGCGACCAGCGTCTGCTGATCACCTGCCCCAAATGCAAGACACCCCAACCGCCTTTGGGCGGCAACTGTGACAAATGTAAAAAACCACTTTCTTGGAGGTAAATGATGTCCTTACAACCTTTCACCCGCAATTTTCAAGACAACAGCACGGATGCCGGTTTTCAATTCACATTTTTCTGCGATTTGTGCAGTGATGGCTACAAGACGCAGTTCATCGAATCCAAAACGCACAAAAAAAGTGGTCTCTTGCGCGGATTAGGCCGAGCCGTTTCCATCGGTGGCTCCCTGCTGGGTTCCAACGTTGGCTATCGGCTTGAACAGGGGACGGACATCCTTTCCGAGCGGTTTCAAGGGATGTCGCCGGAATGGCACAAGGAGCACGAAGCCGCCTTTGAAGCAGCTCAAAACGAGGCCAAAGAGCACTTCAGCCGCTGTCCGAACTGCCGCAAGTACGCTTGCGAGACCGACTGGAATGAGCAGGAAGGTCTCTGTGTGGAGTGCGCACCACGGGAAAACATCGAAGTGGCTACCGCACGATCGCAAAAAATGGTGAAAGACATCCAACAGAAGGCCGACCAAACCCGCGTCTTCGATGGCGCAATTGAGAGCAAAGTAACGATTTGTCCTTCTTGCGGAAAGCCTTCCGGGGCCGGCAAGTTCTGTAACAACTGCGGCGCCCCGGTGGAAATGGGTCAGTGTTCCCAATGCGGAGCGAAAAACCCACCGGGTGTAAAGTTCTGCGGAGAATGTGGCAATCATCTGGGATGATTTGGCTAGAAAGGAGGTGAGGGGAAGATGACACCTGGCCCTGTTCGTGGGGGCAGGATCTCTCGACAGATTGAGGGGGACCCGATCACGATTGGCCCGCAGAAGATTCGTCCCGTGGCGAAACTTACGGGCTGGTGGATGGACAGTTCCGGGCCCCATGGCGGAAGTCTTAAGGGAGGATTGTTCCGCCTCAGGCCGCAGGAAATTCGCACTCTCCGGCCGGATGGAACGGAACAATCCCTGATCGTCGGGAGGGATCGATTGCCCCAACTGTGGGTGGTTGTCTTGTTGCTGCCCTTACTGTTTTTTATCGTTGTTCTGTGCACAAGGAGGTGCAAAAAATGAGCGAGAAGGAAACCCCCCAGCTTTACAAACCGATTGAATCGATGTTAGACCGGCTGAATGTGAATGCCGTTTTCGGTCCTCCTTTGAAAGAAGGAGAAACGAGCATCATACCCATCGCAGAGGTTGGTTTTGGCTTTGGCTATGGTTATGGCTCCGGAGGAGAAAAAGAAACCAAGGGAGAAGAAAGCGATGGCACCGGCGGAGGTGGCGGTGGCGGAGGCGGGACGGCGAAGCCGATCGGTTTCATCAAGCTCTCTACGCAAGGAGCAAAATTTGAACCGATCCTGGATAGCGGCAAAATCGCCATCACTCTTTTTATGGCCATCGGCTGGTGGGTGTTTTGGGCCTACAAGATTGCCAAGCTGTTCGCACCGCACAAAGCGCATCCCTGTAAATGCAGCAGATGCGTCAGATGCGCTCACCAGACCCCCAATCCGACCAATGGAAAGAAGTAACGGATCGTCCTTGCCCGGGAAAGAAGGCTGAAAAGAAACCAGCCTTCTTTCTTTTTTTGCGCCGGACTTGACGAAATCGTGGAATTCTGGTTCGATGAGTTGATTTTTACGAAAGGAGGCGCGTTGTATGAATAGAGAGATGGTTTGGATCCACACGACCGCGTGTGGATCTTATGGAATTCTATCGGGCGCGCCTGCCGTTCGCTGACCTTTCACGAATACCCCATTGTTTTGCAGACCCATCTACTCCACCAGGCCGTCCAAGATCGATCGTTGCTTGAAAAAAACCTGGAGGAGACATTGAATCAAATACAGCAGAAAACTTGGGGAACCAACCCCCTGGGGGCATCCGGCCGAACCGGCCTGGTGATCCGAAAGTCGTTGGGGCAATATTGGGTACAAACCGATTCAGACACGTTCCTATGCGCGATTTCCAGCAAACTGCGCAAGCGTTTGGTGCTTTCCACGGCCGATCCCAGTTCCATGCCGCGCCGAGTCGCATCCGTAGAAGGAATTCGGAGCGTGGACCCAGTGGCGATCGGAGACTCGGTGGAATTCATCCCCACGGAGCATGGCAACG
>JAPLHX010000198.1 GCA_026389415.1 Coprothermobacterota bacterium
TCCATGGAAACACCCAGTGTTTCCGCAGCAATCCGGCAGAGGCTGGTGGAAGGTCCAGTCCAGTTCACACTTGCCCCTAGAAGAACCAAACTCGCATTTGTTATATAATGGCGATGTTTAATTTAGAGAAATACAGTTACACCTGGAAGTTGAAAGGGGTATCACAGTGAAAAAATTCCGTATCTTGATTGTGGTTCTACTCACCAGTGCACTATTTATGACTGGTTGTACCTTTGGTGGCGGTGCTGCCACACCCACCGGACCACCGGAGCAAGGGCAAGGACCACGAGATGTTGATCCAGGACTGGCCGGCCAGCTACAGTCTTACCTGGACCAGGCAGTGAAAGAATACGCCGTTCCCGGCGCGGTTCTCTCCATCATCACGTCCAATAATCAATATTGGACGGGGAGTAGTGGTGTGGCCGACCTAGAGACAAACCGCAAGCTGGAACCCACCTATCGTTTCCGCATTGGTAGCATTACCAAGACGTTTGTGGCTTTGCTTATGCTCCAGCAGGTACAGGACGGGAAGCTCACGCTGGATGATGCGATCGATAAGTTTTACCCTGGCCTGGTAAAGGGCGGCGACAAAATCACAGTGCGGTTGCTGTTGAATCACAGCAGCGGCCTTTACGATTATCTGAATGAACCGACTTCCACTTTTATGAAACAAGCCGCTGCCAATACAGAAAAAATGTGGGACCCGGCAGACATTGTCGCCACTACTAACAATGACCCCCGCTATTTCGATCCGGGCAAGGGTTGGCACTATTCCAATACCAACTATCTGGTAGTGGGCCTGATCTTGGAAAAAGTCAGCGGTACCACAATAGAGAATCTGATCCAACGCCGCATCATCCTGCCGCTGGGACTGGATAACACATTTTTCTCCTGGGCTACGCGTCTCTCTGAGCCATTTGCACGCGGATACGTGGAAAACGAAGGCAAGCTGGTTGATGTCACATTCATCAACAGCAACTTATCTCCCTTCTGGACAGCCGGCAATATGGTCTCAGTAGCCAGCGACGTCAAGACGTGGGCATTGGCTCTGCAGAAAGGAGCTTTGCTGAACGAGGCCATGCGCAAGGAAATGTACACTTTCTTGGACACCGGGATGGGATTCTCCTACGGTCTGGGTCTCGCCTATCGGGAGGGTCTCTATTGGCACGATGGAGGAATTCCCGGCTACACTTCCGAAATGGGCTTCTCCCCCTCTGGAAATGCAGTGATCGTATTGTTGACCAACCGGACCGAAACACCCTCCAAACCATTTTTCGACATCGTCAAGAACCTGATTCCATTAGTTGGCAAATAGAATCAACGAAACGAACAGAGCTAGGAAAACGCTCCCCAGTGGGGAGCGTTTTCCTTAGCTTATGCTCTAGCGGGAGGCATGGCATTCGACCAATGATACCCCACGCGAATTCCTGGAAAGGGCATCTGCGATCCACTGAAATAGGCGAAAGATGCTAGCACGATTCTCTGGTTGGATTCCGCAATGCCGCTTTCGTTCGGTCCTTGCGGTACCAGTCGTGCTTTGATTCTGGAGACGGGCTGAAAGCGAAGAATCGCAATGCCATCAAAGCTCAATCTACAGCAACCTGATTTGCGTCAGAGCGGGAAAACGATGATCCAAAGAACAACCTTTTCAGTATTCATGGTCCTTTCCCCGGATCTCGCTTTGCAGAATTCTGTATTTGATCGTCCTGGGCCCGCCGAATTCGGCGGTCTGCAAGCATCCAACGAACGTATGCATAGAAAACCAACAATGCCACCAGCGCAAACCAGGGCCAATTGCTCCAAAACAGGCAGGGGTAGGGAACCATCAATCCGATGATGACGAGAATCGGGAAAAAGGAGAGAAGGATTAACAATGCTTGTCGCCAAGCCAGGATGTGCCAACGAACCATCGCGGAGAGTCGTACTACCTCATAAAGGAAAAATCCACTGATCGGTAACGCAAAAATCAGCCATTCCCGCCGAGGGATAGACCAGTCAATTCCCAACCAAAGAATGACAGCTAGGAAGAGGAGGATACCCGTCACAGTAATGCGGCGATCCAGGTGGCGGATCCGTTCAATCTGGTAGGGTCGGAGTTGTTCCATAGCCTGTTCTGGTTTCTATTATAAGGCAGGGCTTGCCAGACTGGTCAGCAAGATGTGTTGGGCGAAAGTTTTTTTTGCAGAGTTCATGGCAACAAACGCTTTACTTGTATTGCAACGCGCAGCCAGCCTGGCGGGAAGCGTCCTGTATGAATTGCTTGCCCTCCGGTGAATGCGCAATGGGCTGATCATTCCACCACCATCCGCTTGATATCAGGCTCCAGTTGGCACCCAACTAAAACTGTCGTCCATCAATGAAGAGGCTCTCAAGGAGAAGCTTGCGAAAACAAACCCTTCCGCCGCGTTGAAGGGAGAGGATTTGGCAATAGAAAACACCCTTATTGAGGTTCTGCTTCTACCGGTGACAATGGAACGGCGATTCTCGAATCTATCAGTGCACTCTCACCAGAAAGTTCAAGCGTTTGCGGTAACTGAAAATCCGGTATGATGGTTTCCACATTTCGGATCACCGGTACCATGTAGCAGATGGCGGCCACAATCATTCCCAGCAATCCTACAGATGAGATCATCAAGGATATTCCCGAGCCAACGCCCACGCCGAAAATCCCCCCTAGCGAACCTGCCAAGGACCCACCCGGCATCATCGCGGGTCCGAATACACGGTCCGCTAAGGGACCGGCGAGCAGCATCGAAAACGGACCTGCCACCTGGGCGATCAAGGAGCGGGCTGAAAAGACTTTCCCTTGGATCTCTGGTGGAATTTTAGATTGCCAAATCGCCTGGTTGGAACTATTGATCAGAGGAGAAACGAAAGCAAAAAAGAATCCAGCCATAGCCCAAGCGAGGGGACCATTAACAAGGCCAAACGCCAACAGACCGCAGAAACTGAGAAACCAGCCACTGATCACACCATTGATTCGTCGCTTGGGGCCACCCCAGACCGATATCAAAAGACCACCTAGCACTCCACCGATTCCAACCACACTTTCAACGGAAGCTAAGGCCGAAGCGCTGTTGGCGGTGCGTGCAAGGATCATCGGTGCGTAGAGGACTCCGGCGAAATTGGATAGCAGGTTACCGAAAAAAAACGTCAACTGCAGCCCCAACAGTGAGGGTAAGCGGAAAATGTAGCGAAAGCCAAACGCAGCCTCCCGGAAGATGTTGCTCTTGGCTTGTTCGCCTAACTCCGTCTTGGGGGGCTGAGGGATTGCAACGATAGCCAGCGTGATGATGGCCAGCAGGAAGCTGGCGGCATCCAATATTAGGATGCCGGAGATGCCCATAATGGCGATCAAGATCGCTGCGATCACAGGAGCAAAAATAGTTGAGCCGCTCTGGGCGACTGACAACAGGGCGTTGGCGCGCGCAAAGTGCTTCTTGTCCAACATGGTAGAGATCGCCGCAGAGTACGCGGGCCACTGAAAGGCGGAAAAGAGGCCATTGAAAACAACGAGTGCATAGAGATGCCACATTTCCAAGTGCCCCCAAATCAACAGGCCAACCATTGCAAGATTCACCAGCAGACCGGCAATATCGGAGATCATCATGGTCAGTTTGCGATTCCAACGGTCCACCAACGCACCGGCAAACGGGGTAAACGCAATCATTGGCAAAGCCCAGAAAAAACCGATCAGGGCAAATGGCGTTGCTTGACCAGTGGTTTGCCAGATATAGATCGACAAAGCGAAATTCGTCATCCCGGTTCCCACTAAAGAAACCAATTGATCCAAGCGTTACCCATGGCCGAGGAAGATTTGCAATCAACCCCTACTTTCCTGCGAAGTTACCATATTGCGTACAATGAAAGCAGGAAGATAAAGGAGGTGCGAGGTTGGCTGTGATCTTGATCGGAACATCAGGTTGGTCTTATCCCAAAGGAGAGGGAGCCTGGAACGGTACTTTTTATCCCGCCCAGGTTAAAACAGGACAGCTTTCATTTTTCTCCCAGTTCTTCGAGACCGTGGAAATCAACACCAGCTTCTACCGTCCGCCGGAGCAGAGCATGGCTCAAAAGTGGGTGCGGGAAACACCACCCCACTTTCGCTTTTCCGTCAAGTTGTGGCAGAAGTTCACTCACCCCAGAATGTACCGGGAGGCTACAGGCGAAGAAGCCGAGGTGTCCGCAGACGATATCGCCCTTTTTAAGAAAGGGATGGAACCTATCGTGCAGGCCGGCCGATTGGTGGCCCTCCTCGCGCAGTTTCCGGCCAGTTTCACCAGCAGTGCACAGAACTGGGCGATCTTGCGCGCGGTGGTGCATCACTTTAGCGAGTACCCGCTAGCGATAGAACTGCGCCATAAAAGCTGGAGTGATGATGCAGGGACGGTTGAATGGTTCCTGCAACATAACATTGCCTGGGTCCAGATCGACGAGCCACAGTTTGGCAGTTCCGTGGTCTGCCGGAATACTCCGACGGCCCACCTGGCCTATTTCCGTTTTCATGGCCGAAACAAAGAAACCTGGTGGAGCGGAGACAATGAGACCCGTTACAAATACCTTTACTCAACGGAGGAGCTGAAAGAACTAATCTATCGCGTACAAGGGGCGGCAGAAACCGCCGACACCGTGGTCGCCTACTTCAACAACCACTGGCGTGGCTGGGCGCCGCGCAACGCGATTGAGATGAAAAAGGAATTGGGGCAACTCTATGTGGACGTGCCTCAGGACGATCCTCGATCCGAACTGCTTTGACGCCTACTTCTGGAAAAACCTCACCATGGGCTTCCAGTAATAATCGTGCCAACCCTGATCGTAGGCAGTGGCGTCTTTGGCCGGGACATTCTCTTGCAGCAATGAGATTTCGGTTCCTTGCTTAATCGGAAGCAGGTTGATGGTTACCCGAGACGGGGAGGCGTTCTTTGGCCATCCCGTGGTTACCCGCTCCTGTACGATCCTGCGGCCTTGCTCCAGTTCAAGATTCTTGCCTGAGATATACCCATCCCAGGCTGTGAATGCCCCACCAATCTTCGCGGAGATTTTTGCAAAACTACCTGTCAATGCTGTGTGTGTTTTGGAATCCAACAAAGCATCGTAGACTTCTTCCGGCGTGGTGGCAGGGATCACCACCGTTTGTTGAATCGTCGTGGTTTTCATGGCGCTCCAAGAACTTGATTTTTCCCTGCCGGCGGTAGCGAATCAATTTGAAAATCCCTTTCATCAGGCGCATGTCCCGCAACAGGTTGAAGATCCGGTCATCCGTTCTTTCCGGAGGAAGGGCGATCAATTTCGCGATTTCCCGGCCGACGCTAGTTGCTGTTAGAGCCAAAGCATCCAGCGCCTAGGGCATGCCCTCATTTCGTTCTATTAGGCTGGGACTGACCTTCGTATCACGGAAAAATTCAGTGGTTACCATACCGGGGATCACGGCAAACACCGAGAAACCGGGACCCCGCTTCTCTTTGGACAAACTGCGGATGTTACTGCTTACGGCGGCCTTGGTGGACGCGTATACGGTAGAATAGGGAGCTGCTTCACCCTTTTCGCCGAGACCGCTGATGTTGACTAAGGTCCCCTGCTCTTGCTTGCGAAACTACGTTAGTGCTAATCGACTCTCTGCCAGTAACCCGGTGATGTTTGTATTTGCGATATCCACGATTTCGATTGGCTCCATGTCCTCTAGAAACCGTATGCCGCCGGAAAGCCCAGCATTGTTGATCCGGACATCCACCTGTCCCCAGAGAGATAGCGCCCGTGCCAACAGTTGTTCCAGGTGTTCGGGCCCAGACACGTCGCAAGGAATCCCACCG
>JAPLHX010000162.1 GCA_026389415.1 Coprothermobacterota bacterium
GGACAAAGGCCAGGCTTTGTTCCCCATTTAGCTGTTGCAGGCCGGGGTAGAGATCGATCCCTTCCTTGGGGTAATACATCCGAGTTTCCACGTTCAGCTCCACCCCACCGAGGATGTCAACCACCCGGGCGAAGCTTTCAAAATGGAGCGCAACGTAGTATTGAATGGACTGGTGCAGCAATTGAGCCACCGTCTCCGTCAACAGGGAAATTCCTCCGTAGGCCAGAGCAGCGTTGATTTTGTCTAGGCCATACCCCGGAATCTCCACCAAGGAGTCGCGCGGAATGGAAACCACAAAGGCCTTCGGCATCGCCGGATCGAGGCTGACGAATAGGAGGGTGTCCGCCCTCGCGTCAAACCCGGCGGCGATCTCGTACGGTCGAGCATCGGAACCAACAAACAATAGATTCAACCGTTCCCCGGGTGCGAATGCCGGGGTCGGAATGGCGGGAAGGGTGGGGGTCAAGGACGTAGAGTTGGTGGGTGGACTCGGATCGATCGGGACGTAGATTCTCTGATATTGGAGATAGGACCAGCTCAGGAACGCGGCGACGGACAAGATCACTACCGAAAGGCAGACAATCAGTATTTTCTGCGTTTTGCCAGGGCCCGGACCGGTCATATCGACATTCTAGTTTTCTGGGCAAGCAGGATCAAACCGTTTTTCCTCTGCCGAAACATCGATTTTGCGCAAAGCATGAACTCCCACCCAAGAAAATCAGAACGCGATAGAAGCTGGATTCTTCCGCCCCATGGCCTTAGCTTATCTCCACTGAAGCGTGGGGGTTAAAAGGGTTGGTGCGGATCGCCAACGAGTAGAGGTAGGGATAGTGATGGGAGAGATGCTTCATGTATTCCAACCAAGCGCCGATCAATGGCACGTAGACGCGTTGGATGTCGCTGGAAAGGTGTTGGGTATCCGGCAACGAAAGTTGCTGGAGGTCTGGCCGAAACGCCAATTCCTCGATCAAATGGACCAGAGCCCAGATCAGGTTGGTAAAGCCTTCAAATTCAGCCAAGGTCGGGCTTTCCAGCAACTGCAGGATCCATCGTTTTTCCGGCAGCAATAGGCTTCGAAGCGTAACCAGATCGCCATGTTGGCTGTCCATGTGAAAATCCTGTGTCAGAAGGAACGCGCGAGCGTTGGCGAAATCCCGGTCCGACCAATTTGCGGCCAACTGCAAGTCGGGTTGCAATTTCTGGGCTTGCGGATCGAAACGCAGCAGCAATTGGAGCAATTGAGCGCCCGCTTCACTGAAGAAGACTCCGATCAGGACATTCATCTTGCCCTGTAGTTTGCGTCGCTCGGTGATGCGGAGAAGCTCACTGAGGATCACAGTCACTAAAAGGACCTCAAGCGGCATGAAAGCCAGAGATTGGAGAAACCACGTCTCGATGGAACGGAGGTCTCCCGTGATGGCATAGGTGATTCCATACAGGAGCGCTGATAAAGCCAACAGCGCGAGTCCAAAGCGCACCTGCCAGTGAAATTGCTTCATGATCGCCTCCGTTTTTGTGGTTTGATCTCTTCTTGCCGGATCGATAGGGTCACCAATTGGGCTGCCGTGCGCGATCGGATCGAGGACCGTTTCCTCTTACTGCGGCGCCAGAGCTCAGCCAGATCCAGGTCTGTGTCGATATCGGGCCACGAAGGTAGTACCAGCAGGGTTCTGCCCTTCTCCCGGATCTGTGCTCGCGTCCTTGTCATGACCTCCGCGGTGCTCCAGGGGATTTCGGTGAAAGCTTCCGGCACGAAACCCACCTCACGAAAGCCGATTAAATTGTAGCCGCCATCAGGGGCCGGCACGATCACAGCATCGTGGGTCCGCAATCCCTGGGCGGCGTGGCGTACCAGAGACACTGGAAAATCCGGGCAATCGCTGGCCAAGGCCATCATCCCCTGGTATCCGCGCTGGAAGGCAGAGCGAAACCCGTGACAAAGGCGATCCCCGAGGTCGCTTCCGATTTGGGGGACAAAGGCACAGGGACCGAGCCATTCGGCGAACATGGCTTGGTGTTCCCGCGGCCAGAACCAGATTTCGAAAGGCAACCCCGATCCTTGCAGCATTTCCAGCTCGTCTTCCACAAATGCCCGGTAAAACCGGGTGGCCACCATGGGATTGGTGCTTGCGGCCAGCCGGCTCTTGGTGGCCTGCGCCTGGAGCCATTTGACCATCAAGCCCACGCCGATCACAGCAACGCACCGCCGCAGGACGAGCCGTACCCAGCGGTACAGGCGAAACAGTGATCGCCCGTGACGATCTTCCTGCCCAAGACGGTCGAGGGGTGGAAATCCCACACGGTCTGGGGCACACCCGGATCCAGCGGCCATCCAATCGCTTGGTTGAAGTCGCAATCGTACAGTCGTCCATCCCAGCCGATATTGATTTGGTGCCGACACATCAGTCCCTGGATCGTTTCCGGGTTGAAAGAAGCCCGCAAGAGTTCCATGTAGGTCCTTTCTTGATCCTGCCGGCGGAGGTCGCCGCGGAATCGACCCAGCGGTACATTGGTGATGGTCAGCAAGCGGGTGAAGGTGATCCCGTAGGATACTCCAAGACGCTGGCGATATTCCCGCTCCAGCCGATCCTGCCGAGGGGGGAGAAATGCTCCCAGGGGATTATAGACCAGGTTTAAAGCAAGGAGGGGATCCCGGCCGTAACCGAGTTCGTTCAACTGGCGAAGAACAGCAATGCTTGTTTCAAAGACCCCCGACCCCCGTTGTTGGCGCACTTCCGGCTCCAGGTAGCACGGCAGAGAAGCCACAAGCTGCACCCCATACGACCGGTAAAAATCGGGCCAGTGGCGCATTCCGGGTTTGGCAAAAACCGTGAGGTTGGTCCGCACCTGGATCTCCCGGACCCTTTCCCGGGTTCGCTTGATCAGCGGCGCCAAGGCCGGATGCATCTCGGGGGCACCCCCGGTGATATCGAGGTAGGCGCAACCGGATTCGAACACCAAGGAAACCACAGCTTCCAGGGTGGCAATGTCCATGGTTTCGCTGCGGTCTGGCCCGGCCTCCAGGTGGCAATGGGTACACAATTGATTGCAGCGGTAGCCGAGGTTGACTTGGACGGTCAACAGATCCAAGGGTCGAAGGCCTTCAGGCGACCAGGGCTGAACGAGCGCCTCAAATGGCTGCTGCTCATGCATCGGGAAACAACCTCCGCAAGGTCTTTGGCTGGACGCCGAAGAGGGAAAGGGTCATCGATGCCGCATATCGCCAACCGGTGTGGAGGATCCCCTCGCCCTGGAAACGGCGAGCCGATGTGATCACGCGATCGGGTAAGATCACGACCTTGCCCGCGCGTCGCACCCGGCGCATCAGTAGGATGTCCTCTAACCAAGGTTCTGTTGGATAGCCGCCCAGCAAGAAGAATAGCTCGCGGCGGATGAAAATCGCCTGGTCCCCGTAGGGGATGCGGGTGATCCGCGCGCGCCAGCCATGGCACCACGCTAAAAGACGAAAGAACGCCTTGGGTGAATCGAAGATGGGAGAAAACGCCCCCCCGACCGTCTTGGGTTCCGCCAATGCCGCTCGAATGGCATCCAGAGCACCCGATGACAGAGTTGTGTCGGCGTGTAAAAACAGCAGGACATCGCCCGTTGCCTGACGGGCTCCCGCGTTCATTTGGCTTGCCCGGCCCTTCGGCGCGATCAACTGCACCACCGAGGGGTCGTAGATCACCTGCAGGGATGACCCCGTGGGATCCCCGTCGACCACCAGGATCTCCAGTTCTTGCTCCAGCTTGTGCAACGCTTCCAACACACGGGGAAGAAAGGCTTGTTCCTGCCATACGGGCATCACCACGGAGATCCGCAGCGATGCCGGCCGTGTCACGGTTCGCCTTTCATCCATGTTTTGCGCACAGGAAAATCTTAGCAGGGATGCGGGGGAAAGAAACCAACTCAGGGACGTTGTTCAATTGTTAAACCAGCTCAGGGACGTTGTTCAATTGTTGACTGGAAGTTAGGAGAGACAGGGAGAAGCCGAGGGAAGCCGTCCGGGACCTGAAAAAATCGTCTGATGTCCCGCGGTTTTCACAAATCTTCGGAGCCAGCTCAGGGACACTGTTCAATTGTTGACTGGAGCAGAAAGGGGGAGAGTAAAAAAGGGGGACGGGGAGAATTGGGAAGAATTGTGCCTCATTGAGCCATTCCAATTAAGGAAATTAGTGGCTATCCCCAAATTATTCAGGAACTGAATCCCCGTTTCCCGCGAAGTGGTATAATCAAGTGAGATAAACAGGTTGGGGGAAAGTTCCCGTCTGCTTTCAATGGCCGGTCACAAAATCTCGACAGAGAAGTGAAAAGGAGAAATCCGTGAAACAGGGAAAAAGACAAGGGTGGGGATGGCTGACGATTCTGATCGCATTGGCGTTGCTTCTTTCAGGCTGCGCCGGTTCCCCAACCGAGCCACCACCGATTTCCACCAGCTCCCCGGCCGAAAGTCCCACCCCTTCATCCGCCAGTCCTACCGACATTCCCACGCCGGAACCGACCAAATCCGTTCTTCCCGACGAATCGCCCACCACCGTCGCCCCTAGTCCTTCTGGTTCCGTCGCCGCCGATTCCGGTTTCCGTCCGGAGGTGGATGGTTTCAGTTTTGAGAACTACGGCAATGAGACCGGCGCTTCCAATTTGAAGGCAGACGATCTGGTGCGCCTCTTCGGCGAGCGCGTCGTATCCAGCCGGGAAGGGGGAGAGATGGTCCTCACTCCGCCGGCCTCGAAGTGGTTGGAAGAAGTCAATCAGGCCATGAACGGCGGGCACTGCGAGGGGATGGCCGCCCTCTGCCTGCTTTTCTACACCGGCAAGAGCCAGGTTAGCGATTTCGGCGCGGAGACGACCAATGCACTGCAACTCGCAGAGAACGAAAAATTACAGCGGGAGATCGCTTACTGGTGGGTGACACAGGCCACCGAGCCGACCTCAGACCGCGTGCTGAAAACGATCACCCCCAATGAGGTACTCGACCGGTTAGCCCAGGCCTTCCAAGGCGGCAAGCAGCCGGAGGAAAGCTACACTGTCGGAATTTACAAGGCGGACGGATCCGGCGGCCACGCCGTGACTCCTTACGCGCTCCAGGAAAAAGAGAATGGCAAGGTGGGGATCCTGGTCTACGATAACAATTATCCCAATACCGCCAGTGAAATCGAAGTGGATCGCACAGCCAACACCTGGACCTATTCCGGCTCGACCAACCCTGCGGAAGGGGCCGATACCTATACCGGCGACGCCGAAAGCAAAACCTTGGAGATCGTCCCTACATCGGCCCGTCTGGAGACACAGGTTGCTCCTTTCCTGACTGGCGCTGCCGATAGCGGCCAGGCATTGGATCGATGGGAATCCGTTCTCGGGATCCGCCCGGTCCGGGCCGAAGAACTTTCCTACAACGAGATCTGGGTGGATACGAAAGCGGATTTCCTGATCACTGACGCCCAGGGCCGTCGTCTCGGTTTCAACGAAGGCCGTTTCCTGCGGGAAATCCCCGAAGCAGAGGCGCAATCCTTGAAGTATGGGGTAAACGTCTGGGCGGTCGATCAGGACCCGATCTACTTCATGCCTAGTGGTCTCGACTTCACCATGACTCTCGATGGGAAGAGCCTAACAACCACAAGCAGCGGCGAGATCACGATGATCGGTCCCGGTTACGACCTGGAGATCAGCGACATTCACGTCAGCTCCGGGCAGAAAGACGCGCTCGCCTTCTCCTCGGATGGGACCCGTCTCTCCTACCAGACCTTAAGCGACGAATCTCCGGATATTATGCTGGGCATGGAGGGGAAAGAGGCCGACTACGCCTTCATCATCAAGGGAATGGACCTGCAGGGTGGGGGAACGCTGGAGGTGGCCCGGGACATGGAGAAGGGCGTACTCAGCCTGAAGACCACCGGCACCGGCGGACCCGGCAGCTACGGCTTCCTGATGGCTCGGATCACTGAACTAGAGGGGGAGCAGATCTTTGGCCACGATGGGATTTCCCTCGCGCCCGGCGACACCGCCTATCTCTATTTCGGTCGTTGGACGGGAGAGGGCGGTTCCCTCACGCTGGAGATCGATCGCGCTACGGACGGAACGATTGACGAGACGCAGGAGATCCCCGATGTGACCGACCTGTTGGCCGAGGATCCTTCCGAATAGATTGGGTTCATATCTTTAGTTTTACAAAGAGATCCCCGAGATCGTCAAGAGACGGCGGTTTTTCCATCGACCAGGCCTGGAGTAGCTACTGCCCCTTTCCCCTCCATTCCCCTATGATCAGTGCTTCTGGTAAAATAGGACATGGAATTTCGTCAAGCTTTATTTTGGGATACTGACCCAGAAAAGATCGACACAGAGAAGCATGCCAAATATATCATCGAACGCGTGCTGGATTTTGGACACGACGATGAAGTGCGTTGGGTGTGGCAAACCTACAGCAGGTCACTCCTGAAGAGCGTGATCACCGGCTCCAGGTCATTACAACCCCAGACAAAAGCATTGTGGGAGTTGCTTCTTCAAGATTGATGAACTGGCATTACGAGATACTACCACCTCAAACGAAAAAAGCCCTGGATTTTTTGTCAGCAGAAGCCTGGCTCGCAGAATCGAAATGGTATCTGGCAGGTGGAACGGGATTAGCGCTCCAGGCAGGTACGCGTAAATCTTACGATCTAGATTTCTTCACCACCGAATCTGAGTTCAATGGGCAGATGTTGCTAGCGAATTTTCTAAAGACTCCAGATTGGAAAACAGAATGGGTGAAGAAGAATACAATCTATGGAGAGTTGTTTGGCTCGAAGATCAGTTTTCTTTCCAATCTATTGTTCCTGCCCAGGCAGGAACCAATTCTGCATGG
>JAPLHX010000290.1 GCA_026389415.1 Coprothermobacterota bacterium
ACGATTGCCGCAGGCGGGACAAGATTCCCCTTTTATCATCAATTGGTGGCCGCAAGCCGGGCACACCGGTCGATTGGAACGTAATGCCGGAAAAGGGGAAGGAGACGCCTTGCCCAACGCAAGATGGCGCTCTCTTCCGCCTAAAAGCAAGATCACAAACAACAGCAGGATCGCTAGAGCGACCACGCCGATCAGGATCCAGACATAGAGGGGAAAACCACTGGTTATCGGGAAGATCCCTCCTTCTTTGCTTCTAGTATACCGGATATTTAGATGGCGGTGTGGCCGGTGAACTCTTTCATTTGACGAGCGAAATATCGAAGTCGGGCATAAACGCGGGCCTGTACGCTATCGGGAGTGAATTGGCCATTCTCTTCCCGTTTGCCGGCGGGTACGCCGCTTAAGAGCTCGATTCCCTCGTCGATGCTGCGCACTGCCCAAACGTGAAACTCTCCTTTCGCGACGGCCTGCACCACTTCGTCTTTTAGCACCAGGTTCTCCACGTTTTGTACCGGGATCATCACTCCCTGCCCGCCGGTAAGGCCCTTTGCTTTGCAGACAGCGTAATGCCCTTCTACCTTCTCATTGACTCCGCCAATCGGTTGGATCTCCCCATACTGGTTGACGGAACCGGTCACAGCGATCTCTTGGCTGATGGGGAGTTCAGCCAAGGCAGACAGTAGTGCGTACAACTCGGCAGAGGAAGCGCTATCCCCCTCTACGCCCTCGTATGATTGCTCAAACGTGAGGGAGGCGGATAGTGTCAAGGGGAAATCCTGTGCAAAAGTGCCGCCAAGATACCCGGCGAGAGTAAGGATGCCCTTGGAGTGAATCGGACCGGAGAGCGCGATCTCCCGTTCAATGTTGATCACGCCTTCTTTGCCAATGTATACGCGGGCGGTGATGCGATTGGGGCGACCAAACGCGTAGCCGCCGATGGAGAGGATGGACAGCCCATTGATTTGGCCGACCCGCTTTCCGCTGACCTCGATCAGTACCGTGCCTTTTTCCATCATCTCTTGTATCTTGTCTACGATCAGGCGGGAACGGTAGGCTTTCTCCTCCAAGGCTTTCTGCACATGTTCAGCCCCGACTTGCTCCCGGCCTACTTTCTTCGCCCAGAAGGAAGCTTCCATCGCAATATCACTGATTTCCATGAAACGGGTGCTGAGTTTGATCTTGGATTCCACCAGGCGCGAACCGTATTCGATCAGGCGGGCCACGGCGCTGGTTTGAAACGGAGCCAGGGAGGAAGTTTCCTCTCCCAGTTGGTGCAAGAAGCCGGCGTAGTCGTTGATGGTTTGCGAGTTGCGGGCCATTTCCAGGTCGAAGTCAGCGCGGATCTTGAAAAGCTTGCGGAAATCTTCGTCGGCCGCGTAGAGCATGTAGTAATGCTCTGGTTGTCCGATCACGATCACCTTCAGGTCAATCGGAATCGGTTCCGGCCGAAGCGTGGTGGTTGGCACGCTGCCGATAAACTCGCTCAAATTTTCCACCCGGGCTTGGCGGGAGCGCAAAGCACGCTTGAGGGCTTCCCAAGCGAACGGGGAGGTGAACAGCTCCAATGCCGGGACGATCAAATAGCCACCGTTGGCCTGTTCCAATGCGCCCGCCTTGATCATCGTCTGGTCGGTAGTCCAGGTGCCAAAAGCCGGACGATATTCCACCTTGCCCATCAGGTTGTAATAGGAAGGATTGGACTCGTGTACCACCGGCGCTCCCTGCTGACCGGAATGGTCCACAAAGACGTTCACTTTGTAGCGACCGAAATCCGTGGTCGGTTTTCCCAATGGCAGCGGGACTTCTTCCTTTTCCTTGAAATCGTCCAATCGGGAGACTATGTCTCCTTTCATTTCAGCCAGCCAACGGACCAGATCCTGATGATCCCCGTATTCGTTATCCACCTTGGCGAAGATTGGGGTCAGGAGAGCCGCAGCCATTTCTTGTTCGAGTTGAAGAATCTTTCCTGTAAGATTGCGATCGATTTGGCGGGAGGACAGCATGCTTTCCTCTAACAGATCGCGGACCTTTGGACCGTTCTGCCGATAAACCTCCTTGCTGTCGTCAGACAGGCCTTCATACTCTTCCGGCGCCAGTTTCTTGCTATCTCGGGTCGGAATGGTGAGAATCCCCTGGGGGGTGAACTCCAGCGAGAAACCCAGCACTAACGTGTCCTTTTGCAGCGCGGTGATCAGCTCTTGCTTCTGCTTGTTGGCTTCTAGTTCCAGCGCGTCACGCCGTTCTCGGTACAGCGGCGATTCAAAAAGTTTGCGCACTTCCACTTGTGCGGAGGTTACCAATTGATCGATGGCCTGGGCGAATGAATTCCCCGATCCCGCTTGCAGTGAGATCGCTCGGGGGCGATCGGGTGAATTGAAGTCGTAAAGATAGATCCAGTCGGGTGGAATCGGTTTTTGCGCTGCTTCCTTCTCTACTAGGGTAGTCACGATCGATGTGCGACCGGTTCCGGTGCGACCGGCGATGAAAATATGAAAGCCCGGCAGATCCATCTCCAAACCGACTTCCAATGCTCGCATCGCTCGCTCTTGACCGACAGTGCGGCCCAGCGCCGGCAGATTGCCGGTGTGCTGAAAGCAGAGATCGTCATCCGAGCAACGAACAGTCAGCTCTTCCGGCTTTAGTTCTCGAAGTTTGCTCATGTGCACAAGCCCTCCCTTGCAGATTCTGTTAATGGCTACTAACAGTCTATAATAAGGCAATGCTAGATCGCCAAGATTGGTTGCAAGAAGAAATCCTGCGTTTTAAGCGGGAAAAAGACGTCCTGATCCTGGCGCACAACTACCAAATCCCGGAAGTGCAAGACATAGCCGATATCGTCGGGGATTCCCTGGAGTTGTCACTGCAGGCGGCGAATACGCAACGGGCGCGGATTGTCTTCTGTGGCGTCTACTTTATGGCCGAAACAGCGCGCATTCTCTCCCGCAAGCCTGTGCTGATGCCGGTCGAGTCCGCCGGATGTCCGCTGGCGAACATGGCTACGGCCGAAGCTTTGCGTCAATGGAAAGTTGAGCACCCACAAGCGGCAGTGGTGGCCTACATCAATTCCTCTGCCGCGGTGAAGGCCCTTTCCGATATCGTCTGCACCTCGGCCAATGCGCTGAAAATTGTCCAGACAGTGCCACAGAACGAAGTGATCTTCCTGCCGGATCAGGGGCTGGGAAGCTGGATCGCAGAACAAACAGACAAACAGCTCTGGCTCTGGCCTGGTTTTTGTCCCACACATTATCATTTGGTTCCTAATGATCTGGCTCGGGCGCGTCAGTTGCATCCATCGGCCAAGGTTCTTGTACACCCGGAATGTCGTCACGAGGTTCGAGCGTTGGCGGATGCTGTTTTGGGAACAGGCGGTATGCTGCGCTTGGTCCATACCGATCCGGCCGCAGCGTTTATCGTCGGTACGGAAGAGGGTCTGCTGCATCGCTTGCGAAAAGAGAACCCCGGCAAGGAGTTTTTCCTGGCGTCGCCCTTGCTGCTATGCCCCAACATGAAGAAAACCGACCTTGCTTCTTTGCACCGTTGCCTGGCGGAAAATTGCACGCAGATTGAGGTCCCTTCCGAAGTGGAGGAAGGAGCCCGACGAGCATTGGAAAGGATGTTGTCCATTTCATGAGACGGTTTCTATTTCCGACCCAAGTGATGAAAGAAGCTCCCCGCATTCCAGCGGATGTTCTGGTGGTGGGAACAGGTGTAGCCGGCCTCTTTTTTGCCTTGCACCATCCCGGCCGATCGCTGCTGATTTCCAAGAGCGAAGCCTTCACCAGCAATTCCTCCCTCGCCCAAGGTGGAGTCGCTTGCGCTATTGGCGCCGGAGATTCCACCCAAGCTCACTTCAACGATACACTGAAAGCCGGGGCTGGCTTGTGCGACGAGGAAATGGTCTGGACATTGGTGCGCGAGGGACCTGGTGTGATCAAAGACCTTTTCCGGCTGGGTGTTCAATTCGACCGCCAATTGGGGCATTTGGATTTGGGAAAAGAGGGCAGCCATACGCTCCGTCGCGTACTGCATGTTCAGGATCGGACCGGGGATGAAATCATCCGTGTCCTGTATGAACGAGCGTTGGCTGAAGCGAGGATCCGGTTTATGGAACGGACCTACTTGGTCGACGTGCTTACGGATCAGGACCAGGTAACGGGAGCCTTCGTCCTGGGCACCAGCGGCCCGTTGGTGGTGGAAACTTCCCAGGTAGTTCTGGCCTCGGGTGGGTACGCCTTTCTTTTTGAACCGTCCACCAATCCGCCTGATGCCGTAGGGGAAGGCATCATGGCTGCCTATCGGGCAGGGGCTAACCTCAGTGATTTGGAATTCGTGCAATTTCACCCCACGGCTCTGCATTCGAACGACGTCCCGCGCTTCCTGATTTCGGAAACTGTTCGAGGAGAAGGCGCCCTATTGCGTAACCAGGCCGGCGAACGCTTCATGCTGGAGGTTCACCCGATGGCCGAATTGGCGCCAAGAGACGTGGTGGCGCAAGCGATTTATCGTCAAATGCAGCAAGAAAAAACCGATCATGTGTTTCTGGACTTCAGATCCATTGACCCGGATGTGCTGACCCGTCATTTCCCCGTGATCTTGGCCAAGTGCCAATCGCTCGGCCTCGATCCGCGTAAAGACTGGGTTCCGGTTTCCCCTGCGGCGCATTACACCATGGGAGGCGTTCGCACTGATTCCTGGGGAGCCACCTCTTTGCCGGGTCTCTATGCAGTCGGGGAAGTCGCCTGCACCGGCGTTCATGGCGCCAATCGGTTGGCTTCCAATTCGATGCTGGAAGGGATGGTGTTCGGTCGACGATTGGCTACACACCTATCTGCAACACGGCCGCAATCGCTGCCGCTAGTATGGGAGGAGGAAAAGACCAGCAAAGAACGGCCGCTGCCACCGATTTCGCTGGAGGCGCTGCGGTATCAGATGGGAGAACGAGTGGGGATCCTGCGGGATGCCAGCGGGTTGCGTCAAGCTTGGGATACCTTTTGCCGCTGGCAAGTAAAAATGGAGCGTTCCACCTTTCTTCGCCTGGAGGAATGCCGACTCTATAGTTCCGCGACGCTCGCATCGCTGGTGGCATTGACTGCCTTGACGCGCGAGGAAAGCCGCGGTGCCCATCAACGGATTGACTTTCCCGAGCGCAACGATCGGCAATGGCACACCCATATCCAGATCAGTTGAGCAAGTGTCCATTAAATGAATTTACGGGAACGCTTGAAAGAGGCGTTGATCGAGGATCTGGGTAGTGGGGATGTCACGACCCAGGCTCTGATTGATCCCCATTGCCGTACAAAAGCCTCTTTCCTCGCCAAGCAGGACGGAATCCTTGCCGGCCTGCCGTTTGCCGTGGAAGTGTTCCAACTGCTCGATCCTCAAATGCAGGCCGTAGTCTTGGTGGAAGATGGATCATCGGTTTGTCCCGGACAGGTCCTTGCTCATTTGGAAGGAAACGCCCGTGCGCTACTGGCCGGAGAACGAACAGCCTTGAATCTTCTTTGTCATCTGTCCGGTATCGCCAGCCTAACTCATCAATTGGTGGTGAAGGTGAAACCCCATGGCGTGCGTTTGTTGGATACCCGCAAAACCACACCGCTTTGGCGCGACCTGGAAAAATATGCCGTGCGGATGGGCGGAGGCTCCAACCATCGTTTCGGTCTGTATGACATGGTCTTGATCAAAGACAATCATGTCGCTGCCTGTGGCGGGATCGCACCGGCCCTGCGCCAAATCCGGTCGGGGTTGCGACCGGGGTTGCAGGTGGAGATTGAAGTGAAAAGCTTCGCTGAATTCGAGGAAGCCCTGGCAGAGGGAGCGGACTGGGTGATGTTGGATAACATGCCGGTCCAGGAGATGGAGCGGTGCGTGCAATTGGGCAAGGGTCGAGTCATTCTGGAAGCCAGTGGTGGTATCCGCGAAGACACCTTGGAGCGAATCGCCCGCACAGGCGTGGATTGCATCTCGCTGGGTGTCCTAACTCACTCCGCTCCAGCGCTTGATATTAGCTTGGAAATAGAGGACAATACGGCGAATGCCGCACAGTCAGCCGAGACCTCCGGCGTGCGTCTGCCAGAATGGAATCACTGAATCCGCCCTCGCGAGGGCAATCCGCTTAGGAGAGTGAAGAGATGAAAAGGGAGAAGATCGAAACCGGGGAAACCACTCCCCTCGAAAACGAGCCCACAGTCAGCGAACTCGTAGAAGCTCCAGTGGAGGAAACCACTCCCCTCGAAGACGAGCCCACAGTTAGCGAACTCGTAGAAGCTCCAGTGGAAATGGAGAAGATCGAAATCGAGGAAACCACTCTCCTCGAAGACGAGCCCACAGTTAGCAAGCTCGTAGAAGCTCCAGTGGAAATCAAACCGGTCGTTGAGAGTTACCCCCAATCCTTGATGGAACAATATCTGTCTCGCACTTTCAAGGAGGGGGACATCATCCAGGGAGTAGTTGTTGCCGTCGAACAAGACCAGGTTTTGGTGGATATTGGTGCCAAGTCCGAAGGAGTGATTCCGGCCAAGGAACTGACCCGCGAGCCGGTTGCTTCCACAAAAGACATCGTCACAATCGGTGATCGGATCAATTGCTACGTGGTAAAGGTCGAAGATAACCAGGGCAACAGCGTTCTCTCAAAAAGGCGTGCCGATTACGAATTGGCTTGGACCAACATTCAGCGCATCTACGCAGCCGGTGAAATCGTCGAAGCTTCCGTGGCCCGTTCGGTCAAGGGGGGCGTGTTGGTGGATCTGGGAATCTGGGGATTTGTGCCCCGCTCTCAAATCGGTATGGCTTTGCGCGGTAAAAAGAATCCGGTCGGCGAAGTTCTCCGTTTGAAGGTGATCGAGCTCGATACAGAGAATCGCAAGTTCACCTGTAGTGCTCGCAAAGTGGAAGAAGAAGAAAAAGAGTCCCAAAAAATGCTGGCCCTGGGTCAGATTAAAGAAGGCACGATTTTAAAAGGAAAAGTAGCCCGTATTACCAATTTCGGTGTATTCGTCGATCTGGGTGGGGTCGATGGCCTGATTCATATCTCCGAATTGACTTGGGGTGCCTTGCGTCATCCATCCAAGTTCGTCGTTCCCGGTCAGGAAGTCCAGGTGAAGGTCCTTAAATTCTCCCCGGAAGAGGGTCGAATCTCTCTCAGTCTGCGCCAAGTAGAAACGGATCCCTGGGATAAGGTCGAGTTGAAGTACCCTGTAGGTTCTACCGCCCAAGGCAAAGTGGTTAAAATCGGCAAGTATGGCGCGATTGTGGAGCTGGAGCGAGGAATTTCTGGTTTGGTGCATATCTCGGAGCTTTCGGACGATCGCGTGGAAAAAGCCGAAGACGCGGTGAAACCCGAACAAGATGTCTTGGTGAAGGTCATCAACCTGAAGAAATCTCTCCGCCGAATTACGCTCTCGATGAAGCAGACGGAATTGGAACGGGAAAGCACGCCGCATCCCTCTTATCGGGGCGGGCGGGAACGTCGGCGCGAACGGGTAGAAGGAGAACGGCCGGTCACCCCGGAACGCGAAGAGCACTTTTCCACCATTGGTGATTTTTGGAAGGAAACAGAAAAGGAATAGACTCGCACTGGGCAAACCCGGAAGAATATACGAGGCTCACCTCCCGGTTGGAGTCCATTTATGGACTTCCCGGAAGGGGAGCCTCGCTTTCCACTACCGATGAACTAATTGCCACAATCCTTTCCCAAAGCACCAATGATCTCAATCGGGATCGAGCCTTTCAGTCTATAAAGCATCGCTTTCCCGACTGGGGAAGCGTGATCGCCTCTCCCACGGAAGAAGTAGTCAACGCCATTCGCGTCGCGGGCCTAGCTCCCACCAAAGCTCCCCGTATTCAGCAGGTGTTGAAACAAATCCGAGATCGATTTGGGATGGTCGAAATCCCTGCCACAGTGCCACCTTCAGAGCTGCTATCGTTCCTTCTGGCACTACCCGGCGTCGGCCCCAAAACCGCGCGCATCGTATTGCTGTTTTCCCTGGGACACCCCTTTTTCCCGATGGATACCCATATTCTGCGGGTTGGTTGGCGCCTGGGTTTTTTGGCAGAGCGTGAAAATCCTGGCAAGGCGATGGCTCGGGTGGAATCGCAGATTCCGATCGGAGAACATCAACGCTTGCACCTGCTCCTGCTTGAGCACGGTCGGCGAATTTGCAGGCCCAAACCGCATTGCTCCCTTTGCCCGTTGCAGGATAC
>JAPLHX010000062.1 GCA_026389415.1 Coprothermobacterota bacterium
TGGGCCTCCCACCTGCAGGAACGACGACGGATCGTCACCGAAGTGTGGCCGGGCGACGCGGTCCACCAGGCCCTCAAGCGACTCAGCCGGAGACGGCGCCCATTGGTGATGGAAAAGGTCAGAATCCAGAACCGCATGCAGGCCGATCTGCAATCGGTGGCTCCCGGCCTGGTCGATCTGGCCGGCAGTGTCGACAACCTTTGGTATTTGCATTTTCTGACCGCCCGTCCTTCCCTCCGACAACTTGCTACCATGCGCCCAGAGAGCCTGTTGAAAATCAAGGGAGTGGGGAAGAACGATGCCGCGGTGATTTCCTCCTGGCAGAAGAGCGCTCATTTTGCCGCAGACGTGGATCGGGTCAGCGCGATGATCGGCAAGGACGCCAAGCGGATCCTGGATCTCGCGGCTTCCATCGCTGCTATGGCCAAGGAACTGGCCTCGCTCTGCCAAACCTCGGATCTGGCCCGGATCATTGGCAGCATCCCCGGCTTTGGCACCATCTCCACGGCCGAGATTACCGGCGAGATCGGAGACATCCGCCGCTTTCCCTCGGAACAGAGTCTCGCCCTCGATCTGGGCATGGCTCCCCTGGATCATAGCTCCGGCAAGAAAGAAGGGGCCAAGACCGCCTTGCATGTCAATACCAGAACCAAAGCAGCGATGATGGTGGCGGTGGCCCACCATGCCTGGAAGGTGGCAGAATCCCAGCGGTACTATGCCAAGAAACGAGCGGAAGGGAAAAAACACAATCAAGCGATCCGGTCGCTGGGAAGGCATCTGGTGAGAGTGATCTGGTCCATGGCCCGAGACAATCGGCGGTACGAAATGCGGAATGAACAGGAGACAATTATTCTGAAAATGACTTGAAATTTGTAGTGGGATGTTCAGGTCAGGTCTTTACTTTTAGCAATCCTTCCGGATCCAGTGAAATTCTATCATGTCCCTAGATGTTTCATTGGGGGCATACAGTTTTCCAAGGTAAGGATTAACTGGGGTAGGTGATGTTGAAGCAATGCCCACAATCTTTCTTGTTGGATTTCTCCATATTCATGTGCTAATACATTGCGCTGTGCTACGATTTGCAGCCATGGAATCTCCGGATGAGAGTTCTGGAAAACTGATGAAACGTGACGAGCCGCTTCTCCAATTATCTCAATCGCCCGTTCGACGGCCCATTGCGCTTTCCGGTCGTGGGAGTATTGTTCGAAATTGGTTCCTTCGCTGAAGAACATAGCGGCCTTGGCCGCATCAAGCATGTCCCAAAGATACGCAGCATCGTCTGCGCTACCCTGCATAGACAACTTCTTTCGTCGTCAGAATGCGTTCCCGCCGGAACGGGTTGCGCAACGCTTCTTTTTCGACTAAGTCCACTTTCCGCCCAAAGAGCTTGGCCAGTTCATCCGCCATCTCCACCCACTCCGTCAAGCTCCAAGGCGCCTCTGGCAGGAAGCTGATTAATACATCGACGTCGCTGGTTGGCCCGAAATCCTCCCTCAGTACCGAGCCAAAGAGGGAGAATTCCTGCACTTTCCAGCGCCGGCAAAAGGCTTGAATCTCTTGTTGTGGGATTTCTATTTTCAGCATCGTCGATTCTGCTTCATTATGACATAAAAGGAGGAGCGGGTAGAAAAAAGGCAAGGGAAGCTTTCAGGGACGTTGTTCAATTGTCAACTAACTCTCAGGGAAGCTTTCAGGGACGTTGTTCAATTGTCAACTAACTCTCGATGATCCTCATCAATGCGAGATTTTTTCGGACCAAAAGATTGCCCCGCTCAGCAGCTTCACTCACTCCCGATCGGGTCATAGGTAAGAACGGGGACAGAAAAGGGGACGGGGAAGGGAGCGTCGAGTTGCGAGTTACGAGTATCGAACCAAAGACAAGATCCTTCGCTGCGCTCAGGATGACATATTAAAG
>JAPLHX010000141.1 GCA_026389415.1 Coprothermobacterota bacterium
ATCCATTTCTATCTGACGATCCCATTCGGCTGCATCAAATTCGATAAACCAGGAGCGAAAAGCGGCCCGTTCACCGGGGCTGAGTTGTTTGACAGTCTGCTCAAGCATTTCGACTTGTGACATGGTCATTCTCCTTTATGGGATCTTCTTTTTCTCCCAAGATGGCTTTAATCTTAGCATTTAAATCAAATAAAAGCAACCGGCTGAAGAACCCGGCGATCCGGTCATACCGGCAGGCGCCCTGCAATTGGGTGGCCAGGAAATCCTTCAGCGGACTGCGGCGGGAAGAGTAGCGCTGGATCATCCGTTGTCACCATTCCAAAAGTCAGATGGCGGAAACCGCCTATATCACGAGTCAAGCATGGGGAGCTTAATGACATACTGTGAATTACCGTTCGAAAGGGATTACGTGGAGGTCATCTACCTCGCTTTTGCGGGGTTAGCTGAACCGTCTGGTTCGGCTGTTTCTCTGACTGGATGCGTTGATCTCAATTGCTCGAAGTCAAAAGACGTGACGCCGAGTGAGTGCCGGACTATCAGACCGAGCTCTCTTGGATAATGCTGCCTGCGAACGATGTTTTGTTTGGCTGGTAAACCGTGACGCTCCCCTCAAGTTGGCCATGATCGCCCAGCTTGACAAGTAGCAGCACGACGAAGCCCGCCCCAAGCTGCTGGTCTATCACTATATCGTACATGGTCATGTGGTCCCGTCCACTTGGTACCAGTGCGAATGAATGGTGCGAGTGCCATTCGCCCAGATAATTGAACCTCGTGTAATCGTGTTTGGTGGTATCAAAAAAAGCAAGGAGTGGCGCAAGAATCTCTTCAACCATCCTTATGAAGGCCGCAAACGTGCCCCCTTTGCGCTGTATGGTTATCTCCTTCACACGAAATGCATCGGGCCCGATGTGCGCTCCCATAAGAATGCCGCCGATCTCTCGCTGCCCAGCTTGCCGCAAGGCGTCAACCAGCTGCTGGGAAATTTCAGGGGGTATTAGAAGTTGCATTATCGTCCTTTTTAAGCAAATCGCACAGGAACTGTACGTCCTCGGGCCCGAGTTCTTGTTTTTTACCATTGTCCCAGCCCTCTACCGAATATGATTCCATTGAGATCGGAATTGTATCGAACGGGGCTTCGAAGACCCAGCCTTTAGTCAATCCGATCAGATACATCGAGTAGGGAAAATTTGAGCGCTCGGGTGGGGTAAAGCAATCCGGAACGAGGCGCGCTGCATGATGCGCGATAATGGCGATATCCGCATCAGATGCCACCAGCACTTCGCCTTCTTCAGTTACGATGGCGTAATTGCCAGGAACCGGCCCTAAAGCCGGGGCTGGGTTATCAGTGCAGTACTGGAGGTATGCGCCGCGCATGTCCTGCGGCGTTGGGTCTGTTCTGGGACGGCACCGTGCGACCAGACCACCCATTCCTCCGCCGAACACTTCCATCCAGATCATGGGCCGGCTGGCTGTCCGGGCGACGGCTGCCAGGAGGTTGAACACCCTTGCGTTCGCCGTCGCATCGATGAGCACGTCGCATGCAGCCAATCGGTTCATAGCCCCGCTAATGGCGGCGTTGGATTCCTGCCCCGTAATGTGCAAATGACTAACCTCAATCTGAGCTCCAGGAGCCACTAAGCCAATTGCTACCTTCATCGCGTCTACCTTGTGCTGAACCACCCCCTGCCAGTCCAAAGCGTGCCGCTGGAGGTTCTCCGGCAACAACAGGTCATGGTCAATCAGGTAGAATTTCCGGCATCCCATACGGGCAAGGCTCATGGCTATCTTACTGCCGACCGAACCCAAGCCCACGATACCGATGGTCTTACAGGACAGTTCGTCCCACTCAGGGGAACGGGTCTGAACTGGTTCATCCTCTGACCGGACCCTTGAACACACTAAAACATCTTCATCTGGGAATACGATAAATAGGTGCAATTCCCCTGCTTGATCTACGATCAGGACGCCGGATATCAACCTTCCGAAGCCATCTACGGGAGAAGTCCCATCAGTGGCGAGGAATTTTGCCTCTCCCATGCCGGCTAACAGGTCTCGTAGATCCGCAAGCTTTTTTGGATGTCCGATAGTCCTCTTTTCCAAGTCCGTTTTGAACCAGATGCCGGCCTTGAGTTCCCCCGCTCCCGGCAGGGTCGTCGGGATCTGGTCATCCCTCCAGGCGCTACCCCCGAACGGCATGGCTTCGTGGACTAAGCTTACCCAGCCTTCATCCGTCATGTGGAGCGAAAATTTGAAGGTTCCAACCGAATGCCCTGGTTGGCCCGCGAGATAATCTGAGAGCGCTTTACCTGCATACCACCGCAACCATTTGCCACGCAATTCCTGACCCACTGTCAATTTGTGGCGAGATGGCGCAACCACCGGGATATCGGGGCGATCTTCTCCGAGAGGGTTCTCGATTTCGAACAGTCGGTGTGCGCTTTCCAGCATCTGAACTGAGGTGACGTCGCGGTGCCAATTGTCGGGACCCCACTCTAAGCAGAGCGGGCCGTCTGCCCCGCCATACTGATGGGTGGAAACCCGTGATTGCATTTTCCGCGGGCGCACGATAACTGGAGCGTCGGGATACAGGGTGGGAAATGAGACTCGCACTTCGTAGTCATGGCCTTTGGCACGAATAACCGCATCGAGGCCAAGCCCATCTTCATCTAGGCGCCACTCTGTGCCAATAAGCCAATTCGCCGAACGCGACAGCCCCTCAATACCTGTGCGCTCCAGCTTGAGTCTTTCCGGATCTCTCAAAAACCAAGGCATCATACGCGGGCCTACCAGGCGAATTTTGCCGGCGTCTTCGGAACAAGCGGCTTGTCCGGAAAGCTCAGCCCGGCAGGGACTGCGGCAGGTTTGAGCAGTCCACCGGTCGGGCCGATCCCAACTTTGGTGCTGAGATCCTTTACGTTGAGCAACGCGCCGAGTTTGCTCTTCGCCATCTCCACAATTAACTCCGGCTTGCGCTCCTTCCCGATGGCCTCGAAATCTATCTGGGCCTGACGCAGCCAGTGCCCGAACTTCGCTTCCAGATTGTAGTGGCGGGACGCCGGATCGCTCCACTTGTCGGCAAAGTCCTCGGCTGGGTTGACTGGGTTTGGCACACGGGGGGAGGTAGGGTTTACAAGTGCTCCCATTGTGGTCAAGATCGTCTCCAATGCATCCGCAATTTTGGCTTCGCCTTGATACGCCCTAGCTGAAAGTGTCGTGATTATGATGGAGGCCGGTTTTCCGTCTGGGTCGTCAGCAAAAAACATGTCCCGGTGGCGTTTCAGCAGCTGCACGCACCGCTGCAGGGGGGACTTCCACCGATAGGCGGGCAACTCGTCCACCTTCGCCGCTCTGGCCTGTAGCGCAAGGCTCTCCATCAGCGCCTTGGCCAGCTTCATGCGGGACTTGAACCAGAGGACAAAGCCCTCCGAGTTGCTGAGCAGCCAAGCATCGTGGATGATTCGGTAGTTCCACATCTGATTGTCGGTGATCGCCCCGGTCAAATTGGCCACGAGCGTGGTTAATTCGGCCGGGACCTCGGTCCGGACAATCGCTTCCTGGATGAGCCGCCGGCGCTCGAAGGTCTCAGGTATGGATGGGACTGTATCCAGGTGGAACTTCAGCGTATCGGCGTATCTCAGCCGCCAGCAGCGTGGCTTTTCCTGGCGTTTCTCTTTGATGCCGCGCGCGACACGGTAGTCCTCTATGTCGGCTCCGACGAGGTCCTTGAGCTGCTGCTGCGTGTGGGTACCCTTCGTGACGCCCACCCTCAGACGACAGCCCATGTCCAGGTCGTACTCCCCGTCATCGTCCACAGGGCGGATCACGGTCCCTAGCCGGAACGACCCCTGCGAGTAGATGTGCGGGGCGAAGGCGTGGCAGCGGGCCTCCTTCCGGCCAAACCATTCACCCAGGTCCTTGTATCTGGCATCAGCCTTTTCGTAGGCGGAGTCGGGGATGTCGATGGACCCGGCGACCTCTTCGATGATACGGTTTCTGGTGGTATTATTCATGATCGGGTTCTCCTATTTCTAAAGCGCGTATGAATTTCTTGCACTCGTTGTTCTGGTCGTAAATGATCCACGGGCCGTCAGCCTTCGGCATCCGAACCCGGCCGAGGTCGACGGCGCACGCGACGGGCATGGCGGGGAAGATCGCCAGTGGCGTATGTTTTCCGTGCGCCTTGCCGATGTCCACAATGAGCTGGCGGACGGTTTCCCGAAATTGGGAGAGCTGTTCCTTGGACTTCAGGAAGTCGTTGTGGGGGCGCTCAATCGTTAACTCCCAGATGGAAACCGCTTCCCCCAGAACCGCAGTGATGCGCGACGGCGCGATGTGGTCGCTCAAGGATACTACCAGTGCGGGCGGGTGCGAGGAGGATGCTGGTCGATTGACCAGGAACGTGAAATTGGCTGGCCCGGCTAGCCATTTCCAGGTCTGGAATGGTTCCCTGTGCAGCTGATAGGTCTGCTCAGGCACCTTATCGGTCAGCAGCGAGCCGAACAGGGTCATCAATGGAATAGGCGCCAGCGCGAACAGGGAGAGATGCGGGCACTCGGTGCCGTCGACCAAGGGCCGGATTTGGCGGTTGAAAGCAGTCTTCAGGTTTTCGGCTTCTGTTTTCCAGTAGGCAGGATCACTGTCCTTGCCCTCCCAGCTCATCGAGAGGTGGATGGGACGCTCCTCTGCCGGATACCAGTCCGGGAAGAGCGCGTCCTTCGCTGCCTCCGGCTGCAGCTTCGACGTCTGGTCTCCAATGTTCGCCCCGTACAGGATGACGTGCGACTTCTTGATGGGGTCAACGCCCGTGACGATCGCGATGCGCTTTTCGTGCTCATCCTTCCACTTGACAAGCAGTTCCGCAGAGTAGCGCTCGCCTTCTTCGTCCTGGTCAATCGTCTTGTGGCAGTCGTGGCAGACCAGCATCAGGTTCGCCACCTCGTTGAGTTGTTTTCTGTTCGTGACAAAGGGACCCCAGCCCCGCGGCCCGATTTTGGAGAAGGAGTAGATGTGGGCCTTCTCCGAGATGTTCACCTGTTCCTGCGTCACCGGTGATTTGAACACGGGACGGTTGCAACCGTCGAACTGGCACCGTCCCGCGGCCCGCGCCCAAAGCTCCCTCTCGACTTCGCGTCTAATGTATCGGGTTACTTCTTTAAGTGTGAGGAGATTGAATGCCATTTTTTCTCGTCGTTAAACCAGCGGGGAGAGCTTAACTTTTACAAATTTTCGTTCGTAATGTTGCATATTTCTTATAGAAACACAATTGCGAATTTCAGGAAGAAGCAAACGGGTTCATTCACAAAAAATCCTCCAACGGACCGCGGCAGGAGGAATAGCGATGGATCATACGCCGTCTCCTTCCACGGCCCCCAAAAGGAGATGGGCCGCCTCAACGTCCTTCTTCCAGTGCGCCATCGCCACGGAGGGTTTCTGGGAAAG
>JAPLHX010000283.1 GCA_026389415.1 Coprothermobacterota bacterium
TCGTTAAGTGTCATCCCAACCAATCAGCCTTCCACAGGTGTGGCAGAAGCCGAGGTTCCGCAGGAAGATGGCTTGGAGTTCCCTCTTGATCCTGCGGAGAGTCCACCCAGTAGTTTTTTTTTAAACGCAGCTCCTCCAAGAGCAGGAAGTCAAAAGCGATCATGGTTAAGGTCATGTGATGATGCCAACCGGCGAAGGACCGACCTTCAAAGTGATCCAAGCCCAGGTCGTCCTTCAGTTGCCGGTAGTTCTTCTCAATCCACCAGCGGATCTTGGCCCAGTAGACCAGCTCCTGCAGAGTGCTCTCCTCGGGCAGGGAGGAGAGCCAGTACTTGCAGGGTTCAGGCGCCCCGGAAGGCCACTCCACCAGCAGCCACTGCATGAACTCGATCACCTGGCCGCGGTCGTGCCCGTGCGAGGGTTGCACCCGCAGGGCGGCGAAGCGGCTGGTCATCGGCCCCTTGCTCCCTTCCCGCCAGGTCACGGTCTGCCAGGCGCCCTCCGGCAAAGCCCAGCTGACCTCCAAGGCGTTGGATGGGACAGGCAGGGGTTGCACCTTCCGCGGGCGGCCGAACTGTGCTGTCGTCCGGCTGGGCGCCGGCGGGATGACCTCCACGGGAGAGGTCCAGACCCCGAGGTCCCGCTGCACGCCGACCATGTAAGGCAGACCCCGCCGGCGCAGCTGGAGACGGAACTCGGTGACGACGCCATACCCAGCATCAGCCACGATGATGAGCACTGGGATGGTGGCCCAGGACTTGACCTGATCGATCATCTGGAGGCCCAATTGCCACTTGCTGCGGAAGGGAGTGTCAGCAGGGATCCCGGTCTTCCCTGCCCGAAGGGGATCTTGGATCCAGCTCTCCGGCAGGTAGAGCTGGAAGTCGAGGGGAAAGCACCCCTCCTCGGTGGCGTAGTTCAGGCTTACGCCAATCTGGCAGTTGCCGATCTTGCCGAGGGTGCCGGAGTATTGCCGGGCCACGCCCACGGAATGCTTGCCCTCTTTGGGAAAGCCGGTGTCGTCGAGGAGCCAGGCTGCCCTGGAGCTGAGGTGCGGCACCATCTGCTCGGCGAGCTGCCGCCGGAGAGGTTCCCAATCCCAGGGGCTCTGGCCGACGAACTGCTGGAGAGCTTGTTCGTTGCCGCCATACTGCTGGGCCATGCCGGCGGCGGTCTTTCTCTTCCCCTCGAGGAGAAGGCCTTGTATGTAGAACGCTCCATGCCGACGTCGCTCCAATCGGCCGACAGTGGCAAGGAGGGGCTTGAGAAACAATTCGAACCGCGCTCTTGCTTCCACCAACGCTTTTCTGTCCATGCCTTGGTCTTAGCATAAGCAGAGTTTGATTGCAAATACTTAACGTAGTAGTACTAAGAGGTTTTTCCTGAGGATCTACCAATTCTCCAGAGGAAAATGCTCTATCGCCTGCAATCTTTGAAAACCATCGTCCCCCGAAACAACAATAGCATTGTTTTGGATGGCGACTGAAGCAATCCAGAGATCATGGTCGGAAAAGCCAAAGTCGCTAATTTTTGCTTTATTGCGCTTCGTCGGATTCCCAGGACCCAATGTTCTAAAAACGGCTGCTTTCAGGGAAGCGTAAATATCCGCAGATGCTTCATCTAGTTCAAGAACACGAATATCCTTCAAGAACTCCTTCGCATTCTGGAAGTTTTCACTAGCACGGGCTGAATTGAGCGCACCAAACAACAACTCCCCTCTTACGATAACGCATGTGCAAACTAAAGCGAGGCCTAATTGCTTCATCTTACCTACAACGGATTCATCGCCATTCAGTAAATGGATGCAATGAGTTGTATCTAATAGATACATTTAGTCGAAACGCGTAGGAGTGCGATTATCTAATATTTCCTGCAACCGCTCCTCCGCATCATCTCCAAGCCAAGTACCAGCAAATTTGAGCAAGCTCGCAGCAGAGGAAAACGGGAGAGGTTGAATTGCTTTCAGGCAATAAGCGAAGCATGAAGCAGTAGAATCCTGCCTAAGCGAGATAGACTGGAACTCGGTTGGAATAATCGCCATTACCCCTTCGATATCGGTCCAGGATGGATTCATTAAGATCGAAGAAGGGGAGTTTGTAGTATCAAGTTGGATCACGACGGTCTCACCGCCAGATTGTCCAATTCCTTCGTTACTTGCTGAATGCCTTGTTCTACTATGATTCTGGTTTGCTCGACCGAAGAGTGGTATTCCTCCAATTCATTGAAGCTATGACGGTCATTAAAATCCCCAACAATTTTTATACCTATCTCCGACGTCTTCTTCCTGGAGAGCGGCCGGATCATACCATCTTCTTCGGCCCAACGGCGGTAGTTCTCCACCGTAATATTGCTGTAATATTTACCAGCGACGACCTTAGACCATCTCAAGCGGAAATCCATTAAGGTTTTCCCACGAGGCCATGAGAATTTATCTAAAAGGAAATCCAATAAACCCTTTTCATGCACCTGTGCTTTGATATGCACCGATGTTGTTAGGCCCACAAACAATGGAGCAGGATTTGAGAGAATGCTCAATAGGCTGAAAAGCAACGGGATCCTCTCTAAAAGATAACCTCGCCCCATTTGGATATCAGCTTGCCATTCAGAGGAATAGGTTACATTAAGTGATACATTGATCTGAGTTATTACAATCTGACTATAACCGTGAACCGATCCGAATATTAATCTTGGTACTTCAGGATCTAGCTCATCAGGGACAGGAATTGTTTGAGGTTGAGCATAGGTTCCTTTTAATAAATCTTCAAAATCGTTTGCCCGGCGCCGGATTTGCATCTCGCGCGGGAAAACAATGCTCAAGCTATTTTGAATGAACCTCGGTTCCTCAAACAAGGCTAGCGCCTCCTTCTTTTTTCATTTTTGAGCACAATAATAGGAACCTTATACTGGACAGTTTACAGTACACTGCACTTATTTGTTTAACCAAGGAGGGCGGAAATCATGGAATTCATCATCAGCTATTGCTGACCGATGCAGCAGTATGTGAAAGTGGAGTGGAGATGATGGCTATAGCTTACCAACCAATCCGCAGGAGCCTTTATCCTCTCCGGATTGCTGCCGTCATCAACCATTTGATTAGAAGTTTGTTGATTTCGCGCGATTGCACTTCTCGCAAAGTAGCTGGACATTTCTTTCAGTGCTACTACCACCTTTAGCAATAGGGATAATGTGATCAAATTCCAATCGTTCCTTTGACCCACATTTCACGCACTTCCCCTTGTCTCTTTGCCATACAAACAACCGCACAGCTTCTGAAATCGGCTCGCGCCGAGCTGCTGCAGCGGCTGTCATATTCTGATACGCGTCCACTTCTTTCTTCATTCTTGTTAGCAATTTTTCCTGTTTCAGAAAAAAGTGCTTTATGCGAAGGATTACTTCTTGTATCGAAATTCCATTTACATTGGCTCCTGAAACAAGAACTATTCTGTCTCGATAAACCCAAGCACCATCGGGAGATGTGTGTTCTGCTTGCCAATCTCTTGGCATGAAGGGTTCACTTGTTTCTTTATGATATGAGCGCCATTGATTTATGATTTTTTGTTTTTCTGTCTTGTATTCTGCGATTAAGCCTTTGAGATCATCATCAGGGTCAATCAACTTGCCCCAAAAATTCCTTCGACAGAGTTTTAACAAACCAGTTGAAAGAGATTTCCTCTGAATATAGTCCTCTATTTCTGCTCCAGGTACACTACGAACAGTCGGGGTTGCTAAATATGGTGGATCTCCCAATTTTCCTAAATCCCTAAAAATCTTTATCTGGAACCTCGGCGGCATTTTCCTATTTTCTCTCTATTGACACGTATCCAGCAGCGCTTAGACCTTCGACACGGGGTTTTTCAGTCCGGCGCGCCCTCGCCCAACAGCCGCAAACGCATCAGCCGTGGCGGCAGCGACCCACTCTGAAGGATCGCATCGTGCATTTGGCGCATGGTGGCATGTGGGTATCGGATTCGGTAATCGGCGACGATGTCCAGGATCTGCAGCTTGCCCATCAGGTAACATTGCGGTTGGGTGGGCTCAGCGGTATAGCGGATCACCTCCGCTTTGGCGTCGTCCGGCTCCAGGCCGGCCCGTTCCACCAGGAAGGCGATGGCCTCCTCCACGGTCATCGTTCCGCTGTGCAGCGAGGCATCCAGAACGATGCGCGAGGCACGCCACAACTGGGCCTGCAGACGAGCCAGCTTCTGGATGGGTTGATCGATGAAGCCCAGTTGCTCCATCAGCTCCTCGCAATAGAACGCCCACCCCTCGATGAACATTTGTGACAGAAACATACCGAACTTGCGTGGCAGCGATCCAAGTATGTTGGAAACGACCAGTTGCAAGTGGTGGCCGGGATAGGCCTCGTGCAGCGCTGTGACGGGGATATCCGCGCAAGGGTGGCCGCGCAGTTTCTTTTCGGCTGCTGCGGAATCGCTGCCTTCTTCCACCGGGGTCACCACGAAAACGCCTTCTTGCACCTTCTCCAGGAATCCGGGTGAACTGTAGGCCGCGTAGGGAATCGTCGGGCGCAGGAACGGCGGCGTCGGCTCGATTCGGATGCATTCGTTGGACGGGATCGAGGCGATCTGATGGTCAATCACGAACTGGCGAGCCGCCGCCATCGACTGGCGGTAGGCATCCAGTAATCCCTCGGCGGTAGGGTGTTCCTGTTTGGATTCCTCCAGCAGTTGTTCGACGGTCTTGCCTGGGTCCATCCGACCTGCCAGCTCCTTCATCTGCCGCTGGGTATCCTCCACCAATCGCCATCCGGTGGCCAGCAGGGTATCAACATCGTAATCCACCATGTGGTTTTCGCGCAGAATCTCGTTGAACAGCTCCTTGCCGACCGCGAAATCCCCCTGAGCATTGGGCAAGACTTCTTTCTCGATCCACGCTGCGTAATCCTGCAGGGCATCTCCAGCCGCTTGAGCCGCAGCCGATACATTTTCCTTCAAGCCGGGGACGGCCTCCGCCAGCATCGGGACCACCACTTTAAGCAAGCCGACGCCCTGCCGGGCGGAATCGATGGCGACCTCCGCCCAGACACGCGGGACCTCGGCCGGGACGATCAAGGCCTGGCACTCCTGCAGGACACGGGGCGTCTCGCGCAGACGTCCCAGGATACTCTTCATCCGCTCGGGCAAAGGGGCAAACTCGCGCATGACCAACCCGTAGACGCCACCCAAACATTCGTTGGATCCGCTGCTGGGGTCACGTTGTTGCATCCGCAACCGGTCTAAACCGCGAATGAATTGCTTTAGCACCTGGATGGTGAGGATTCGATCGATTTGAGCGTCCAGAGTCCAGTTTTGGCTGGGATTGCTCTGGAATTTTTCCAGCCACTGGCCGAGCCGGCGGCGTTGGTCGGCGATGGCGGCGGGGGAATAGTCCCCCAACCTGTCGTCATAGCGGTGATCCCCCAGAAAAGTTGCTGAGGTCGGTGAATCGCGCATAAGCTCATCAAACATGGCCTGCGCTTCCAGATAGAACTGCGTTTCCGTTGTGGCGTTGAAAGACATTTGACTCTCCTTTACATTAGAATGGAAATCCAGCCGGTAGGACTGGCTTGGAAGCTGACTCTATCCTATTATCAAGGCAAGAAGACCAATGAATCAATGGGTTGGGGCTCAGGAGGTAGTCGATGGATCTGCTGGACCGCTTACTAGGCCATGACGCCTGGACGACTCACCAGTTGCTCCTGCGTTGCCGGAGTTTGACCGACGAGCAGCTCGATCGCGAGCTCGACATCGGGCACCGAACTGTGCGGGCCACGCTCCTGCACATCATCCGCAACGTCGAGCTGTGGTCCGATCTGATGGCCAGCCGGCCGGTGCGGGTGGACCAAGGGGCGCAGCCCCAGGGCCGGTCTGTTTCCGCATTGATTGCACGGCTGGATCGAGCGGCTGCTGACTTGGCAATGGTCGCTCGAGCCGTCGCCCAACGCGGTGGGTGGGATGAGCGGTGGGTCGATCCGCTGGACAACCCGCCGGTCCAGAAGACATATGGGGGCGGAATCGCCCACGTCATTACACACAGCATGCACCATCGGGCGCAGTTGCTGTACATGCTCCGCCGACTTGGAGTCGAAGGATTGCCGGAGGGGGATGTTCTCAGTTGGGAGCAACAAGCCGGACCGTCTTAACGAAACGCAGCGGTTGACTGGTTGACTGGTTGACTGGCCCAATCGTTTTCAAGAACAGTCTCCATTCACGCTGTACGAGTTTGCCGAAAGACAATCCGCATTCCCTGGCGGCACTGTTGATACCGGGCGATAGAAAGCGATGTATCGCTGCGAATGGCCACATGCTATTTTATCGGCAGAATGAAGTAATGCGAGGTGGAACATGAAACGCGTGATCATATTGCTGTTGGTCTTGATCTTCTCCCTCTCGGCTTGCGGGGAACCCGGGGT
>JAPLHX010000084.1 GCA_026389415.1 Coprothermobacterota bacterium
TTTGGCTTCCCGAGTCACCGGGCGGCCCTGATTGCTGTCAGGGAAGTGCGGGAATTCCTGGCCGGCGGGCCGATGATGGATCGGGTTCGTTTTGTCTGCTTTGATCAGGATTGTCTCGAGCACTATCGGCAAGCACTGGCCGGGGGATTCGAATTCCACCCCCCGCACCATTAAGCTTATTTTAGAAACAGAGTGTAATTCACGGTTATTTTGAGGAATAAAAGAACAGGGTTAATAAAACTTTCAATAAAGGATAATCAAAATGAAAGCAACTGTCTTCACAAAATACGGCCCACTAACAGATGTTCTTGAAGTTAAAGAGATAGAAAAACCAACTCCAAAAGATAACGAATTACTGATAAAAATATATGCAGCAGCAATATGTTGGGGTGATAGAGCGTTAATAACAGGTAAACCGTTTATCGCACGATTATCAAGTGGGCTTCTAAAACCAAAACACCCGATACCTGGAATGGAAATAGCAGGACAAGTTGAAAAAGTTGGCAGAAACATAACACAGTTTCATTCGGGTGATGAGATATTTGCAGACATAAGCGAGTGTGGTTTTGGTGCTTTTGCAGAGTATGTATCTGTACCAGAAAACGCTTTAGCACCAAAGCCAGTTAACATAACCTACCAAGAAGCTGCAGCTGCACCTCAATACTCACTTGTTGCATTGCAAGGTCTTCGCGATAAAGGAAAGATCCAAAATGGGCAAAAGGTTCTATTTAATGGAGCATCCGGCGGCGTAGGAACGTTTGCGGTGCAGATTGCCAAAGCGTTTGAGGCAGAGGTGACTGGTGTGTGCAGTGCAAGAAACTTGGAATTGGTGCGCTCCATTGGTGCAGATCACGTCATAGATTACACAAAGGAAGATTTCACCAAAAATGAACAAAGATATGACCTGATTCTTGATATTGCGGCAAATCGCTCTGTTTCAGAATATATGCATGTATTGAATTCCAACGGAAGTTATGTTGCCGTCGCGTTTGAATCGAGTGCTCTGTTCTTAGGCCCATTGATTTCAATGACCAGGAGCAAGAATGTGAGTCAATTGAGACATAAACCAAATGTCAAGGATTTGTTCTTTATCAAAGAGCTTATTGAAGCTGGCAAATTAGTGCCCATAATAGATAGAACCTATCCGTTAAATGGAATTGCTGAAGCTTTGCAGTATTATGGAGAAGGACATCCTTCAGGAAAAGTAGTAATAAACATGGATCATACCTCGCGAGGAGAGGTTTGAATATGCAAGATGTTCAAATAATTCTTTCCGGGTTATGGGTTGCTCTAATGTTAACCTATCTTTTGGGGGATGTTCTGAGAATAGTTGCTGGTGACTGGAAAGTGGGGAAAACTGAAGGTCAGAAAATGACTCAGAAAGTTCTGATTGGGATAGCGATATTTATGTTGATTCCAATCATTATGCTTTTCCTTTCCTTGATGTTGCCATTTCCAGTGAATCGCTGGGTAAACATAATTGTAGCCATAGGTTTGTTTGTTCTTAACCTAATTGGATTACCTACATATCCAGGAGCTTATGACAAGTTTTTAATAGTTGTAGGACTTGGATTCAATGTACTAACTGTTTGGTATGCATGGACGTGGGTCTAAACAGGAAAGATCACAAGCTTAAGCAATTGTGGAAATGGGTAGTTGTGCGAGTGATATCTCCACTGTGACGGGGTTCAAGTCAAGGCCAGCTCCACATATGTATCTCCACCAGATAGAGGGATTCGATCAATTGCCTTTCCGGCGATTTCAACCAGTGCCTTTGGCTTCCCGAGTCACCGGGCGGCCCTGATTGCTGTCAGGGAAGTGCGGGAGAACAGCCTGCGGCAGCATGTCCTGGCCGGCTTTCCGACGATCGAGCGGGTGCGTTTTGTCTGCTTTGATCCGGTTTGTCTGGAGCACTAATGTCAGCCTGCGGCAGTATGTCCTGGCCGAGACGATGACGAGGGAGATGGGATAGCCGTGCCACCCAACGTCGTACCGCTTAGTCGGAAGGATATCCATCCAGTGGCTGCAGTGCTCTATCAAGCATTTCAACACGATGAACCGTTTCGCCGGTTGAAACATTTTTCCGCCACCCGTTTTCCTCGTTTCTTTCCAATGATTGCTGCCCTGTTTCTAGAAAGCGAGACGGCCCAGGGATGGGGTTACCGGGACCACGAAGAGCTAGCCGGCGTGGCCCTTTGCATTCCTTCCCATTGGACGACATCCGTTGCGCACCTGTTCCGTTTTTTCCGCTGCATTCGCAAGGAGTTGGGATGGTTCGCCGCGCTGGCGATGGTGTGGGATATGTTGCGCATGGCGGTTTTGGGCCGTCCGCGCCGGCCCTGTTTCCGGTTGTTGTTCCTGGCTGTCCTGCCGGAACGGCAAGGCCAAGGGATCGGCCGGATTCTATTGCACCACGTGATCGCTGCGGCTCCTCTTCCCCGCGTGCAATTGGAAGTGGAGCAGGAAAAACCCGCCGTTGCCCTTTACCGCTCCGTCGGATTTCGCAAGGAACGGAAGTTCCACCTGGGTGGCGTGGACTGGCTGGTCATGGTGAGACCGCTAGCGGAGGAACAAGAACCAAACTAGCGCGAAAATCGGGAGCAGGATCGGGATCGAATAGCGCACCATATAGCCAAAGAAAGAAGGGCACTTCACCCCCGCCTGCTCGGCGATCGACTTCACCATGAAATTGGGCCCGTTTCCGATGTAGGTATTGGCGCCGAAAAAGACCGCCCCCAACGAAATCGCCACCACGAACATAGGAGTTTGCACCAGCATTTCCTGCACGTTGAGGCCGGTGAAACCCATCGCCGCCGAAAGGAAGCTGAGATAGGTCGGAGCATTGTCCAAAAAGGAAGAAAGGCCACCGGTGGCCCAATAGTAAGTTCCCGGGACGCTCAAGCCCAGACTGGCGGAATGGGTCTCCAGGAAATCGAGGGTGGGCATCATCGTGGCGAAAATACCCAAGAATAGCAGTCCCACTTCCTTGATGGGCACAAAATTGAAGGCATTGTCGGCATGGATGGTCCGCGGCGTGGAAAGATAGGAACCTGCGGCCGCCGCGATCATCAACAGTTCGCGCCAGGGCGTATCCAGGAAAACCGCCGCCAGGATCACCGCCAAGAACAGCAAGTTGTGCCAGCCCATCAATCGCAAACCCCGTCCCTCTTCGAAAGCCGGCTGATCCAAACCTTTGCGGTTGCGGAAGTCGAAGACAAGAAAGACAGCGACGATGGCCAGGATCACCAGCAACCAGATGATCCAGACTCGACCGATGATCCAAAAGAAAGGGACCCCTTTCAGATAGCCTAGGAACAAAGGAGGATCCCCAATCGGCGTTAGCACACCACCGCAGTTCGATACGATGAAGATGAAAAAAACGACCAAATATCCGGAGAAGCGGCTTTTGTTCAGGCGGAGGAAGGGGCGGATCAGCAACATAGAGGCTCCGGTGGTGCCAATCAGGTTCGAGAGGACGGCTCCAATCAGCAGCACTGCTGCATTCATCCAGGGAGTGGTTGCCCCCTTGATCCGGATCAGGATCCCACCGGCCACCACAAACAGCGATCCAATCAGCACGATGAAAGAAAAGTATTCCAAGCCGGTATCGATCAACCGTGTGTATCCTTTAAATAGGAAGAGGTATAAAAGGACCACCAGCAAGCCTAGAGCGACGGAAACGAAGGGATAGTTTTTTTCCCACCAGTGCTTGTGGATGAATGGCATCAAAGCGATGGAGAGGATCATCAACAAGAAGGGAACGGAAGCCCATAGAGGTATCGTAGTTGCTGTGTAATCCATGGTATCTCCTTCCGATAGTAAACTCCCTCATTTTTGGAAGACTGTCAAACAATTTCAACCGGTTGGGAGAGATCGAACACCGATTTCCGTCCAAAAGACAGGTATGCTAACATCTAAAACCATGCGAGTGGCGAACCGATTCTTGTGCCTACGCCAAGCTCTGATCCTGGTTCTCGTTCTCCTCGTCGGTTCTTCCGTGTTCAGTCCGCCCGCGGCAGCGACCCAAATCGCTACGGTAACCGGGGAGATTGCCAACCTGCGATCCGGACCGGGGACCGAATATGACCTGCTGGCTACGCTGGAACAGGGTACAGTGATGGAAGTCTTGGCGCAAGAAACCGATGCGGAAGACCGCACCTGGTACCAGGTCTATCTGCCTTCCTTCGATTTATCGGGTTGGATTGCTTCCTGGCTGGTCTCGCTGGAAGACGCGCCCGCGCAACCTTCAGGCAATGCCGCCATCATTAATAGTACTTCCAACCTTCGCGCGGGTCCTTCCGCCGATTTCGAACGAATCCTGTCATTGGAAGCGGGCACGCCGGTCAAAGTCGTGGGTTCGGCTTGGACCAGCTTGCAGGAGCTTTGGTTCCAGATAGAGGATCCGGCAGGGGATCAAGGCTGGGTCTATGTCGATCTCCTGAGCCTGGCAGCGGATGTCAGCCAAACCCCTACTGAATTGATCGGAAAATTGGCTCGGATCACCCAGACCGCTCCTTTCCGCAAGGGGCCGGGAGTGGAGCAACCCAGCGAATCCAGCTTGCCGCCAGGCTCCGGCGGGAAAGTTTTGGGCACCGCCATCGATTCCCGCAACGAAAAATGGCTGCAATTGGAGTTGCTCGACAACCGGATCAATTGGGTAGCGCAATCTCAGTGCGAAATCGTCACCGAATGGCCTCTGGCAGTCGTCGAGGACGTCCGCTGGAAAACCGAAAATGGCACACTGTACCTAACGCTGTTCGGCCAGGGCTATCTGACGGGTTCACCGACACTGTTGGCCAACCCGGACCGGATCGTGATGGATTTGCCTTATGCTCGTTTTCCAGCAGAGACGGCCCTCTATTCGATCAATGAGGGTGACGTCCTGCGCGTTCGTTTGCGCAATATCGAAGGGAACAAAGTCCGCTTGTTCATCGATTTAAAACGGCCGCTCGATTTTTCCGTGGCCGACGGCTTGCCCGGACAACTGACCGTTGGCGTGAAGGTGGAATCGCCTCACTTGGTGATTGAAGGAAGAGATTTGCCGCAGGAGATCCAATA
>JAPLHX010000145.1 GCA_026389415.1 Coprothermobacterota bacterium
AGGCACGAGCGCGCTTACCGCACGAGGGAACGGCAGTCCGCACGCCGCAAGGTCCTGGCCGAGTGGTGGAGGTCTACGCCTTGAAGGAAACGGTATTGGTTGAGCTGGAAAACCAAGCACTGGTGGAATTAGAGGCAGACAAGGTGCAGCCTCTGGTCGAACGAAATCCAGTCCGGGAGGGGAAAGGTGATCAAGGTAGTTAACGGCCGCCTCCCTGCCGAAGGGGGGTGGCGAAACCAAGACTTGTTGATCTGCGATGGGAAAATTGCCGCCATCGGCGACTTGTCCGCGTTGGATACACAAGAAACATGGGACTTGCTCGGGATGCTTGTGATTCCAGGACTGGTCGATCCCCACGTTCACTTGGACGACCCCGGTTTCACTTGGCGGGAGGATTTTGCCACCGGTTCCGCCGCGGCCGCCCACGGAGGTGTGACCACAGTGATTGACATGCCGGAGACTTCTTTGCCAAATGCCCGTACGACGGAAGGTTTGTTAGCCAAGTGGGAAACGGTACGGGCCAAGGCACAGGTAGATTACGCCTTCTGGGGTGGTGTGACCGGTGCGGAAGTACAAGATGGGTCCTTCAACCGCACGATGCCTGCGCTGGCGGATCTGGGAGTGGTGGGATTCAAGACCTATGCCATCTCCGGCATGGAGACATACCCGCGGGTTTCCTACGGAGAGCTGCGAGAAATCATGAAACAGGCGGCTGTCTTGGGTTTGCCCGTAGCATTGCATGCAGAGGACTACGCAGTGATCACACAAGCCACCCTGGAGATTGAACGGCGCCAAGGTCGTTCCTGGCAGGACTACCTGGACAGCCGTCCCGCAGTCGCCGAACAGGTGGCGGTTGCCGCAGCAATTCAGTTGGCGGCTGACACCGGAGCTCATCTGCACATCGTTCACCTTTCCAGCGGGCGCGGGGTGGAACTAATCCGTGCGGCAAAAGCGCGGGGGATTTCGGTCACCGCCGAAACCTGCCCGCACTATCTCGTCCTGGCCCGGGAAGATTTCACCCAATGGGGCGCGCGCATGAAAACGACTCCGCCCGTTCGCGAGGGCTGGGACCAAGAGGTCCTCTGGCAGGCCTTGCAGGAAGGAACGCTCGATTTCGTGGCCACGGATCACGCCTCCTGCGAATATCCCAAGGAAAAGGCAACCGGGTCCTTCTTCGATGCCTACGCCGGCATCCCCGGCTTAGAAACCTTCTTACCCTTGCTGTGGCAGGAAGGGTACGTGCAAGGCCGCCTTTCCTTGTTGCGCTTCTTGCAGGTAACCAGTGAAATGGCCGCTCGCTTGTACGGGCTCCATCCGCGAAAGGGAGGATTGACGGTGGGTGCTGACGCCGATTTCGTCGTTTTAAATCCCGCCGAATCCTGGACAATCCGAGGGGAGCAGTTTTTCTCCCGGGGGAAGTACACGCCGTTCGAAGGCAGGCGGATTTCCGCCGCGGTGGAACGGACGGTGGTTCGTGGTATAGTATCATTTCAAAAATCTGGGGGGATGCAATCCCCCATTGGAGATTGGATTCGACGGAGATGATTGAAAATGCCTATTTATGAGTACCAATGCCAGAAGTGTCACCATACCTTCGAAGACCTGGTGGGAATGGGCTGTGCGGACGATCCATCCTACTGCCCCAAATGCCATTCACGCAATTTGAAGCGAGTCTTCTCAAAATTCTCTTTTTTCGACAGCTCCAACACTTGGCGAGGGACAAAAGACGGTAGCAATGCAGTTACAAGCCCGAGCGGTGCAAAAGACGCCGGCAGCAAGAGCGCAAGCCCAATCAGCACAAAAGAGTAGCATCGCGCGAAACCAAACAGAAAGCCCGGCGGGCGCCGGGCTTTCTGTTTGGGACAGTTGGGAAACAAGGCAAGGGTTGTGTGAGGACGGGGGGAGCCGCCCTCACACTAAGGAGGTGGGTGGTCAGGTGCTATCTTATCAAATTGTCAGACAAATTGCAAGAATCTTCGAGCAGTATTTTCAAATAGCATTTCCTGGTCTTGGAAGGAATTTACTGAACGAATTCCTGGCCTTTGCCGGTCGGTTTTGCCGGTACGCGCAGAGGCCCGAACTGGGCTTCGTAACGACGAACATTCTCTTCCAAAGCCTGCAAAAAGGCCAGTGTATGCTGCGGACTCATCACAATGCGTTCTACGATTTTGATCAGTTCCGCTTCCTCTGGTATCGTTCGGCCAAAATCAATGATGAACTCAAAGGGCGTATGGGAAATCCGTACCGTATTCGAGTAGGTCCCCATCTTCAATTCCGACGAAATCTCAATCTTGATCTCTTTCATGCGCCAACCTCCGTTTTCGTCTATCATCCCCCAGCAACCGTGTTTCTGTAAAATCTGTGGTCAGGAACGAACGGGATGTGGATGCATTTTCCCTGGGAGCTGGGTCCCGCTATAATTCTGCCATGGAAGTCAGGCTCTTTTCTCCGGAAGAATTCTTTGATTTAAGCGATTGTCCTTTTTCTGACTTGTTTGGGGGCATTTCCTACGCTTGGGAGGCATTGTCTAAGATCGGAGAGTATTTACGTTCGTTCTTACGTCCCCAGGTACTTGGAGAAGTGCTATCGGGCGCCTATCTGATCGGCAATGATATCTACATTGGTCCGGGTGTGGTCGTGGAACCCGGCGCTTACATCGTCGGGCCCAGCTATATCGGGGCAGGAACGCAAGTCCGCAGCGGAGCGTACGTCCGAGGAAACGTGCTGTGCGGAAAACACTGCGTGATCGGCCATACCAGTGAATTCAAGAACTCCATCCTGCTGAATCACGCCGCCGCAGCGCATTTCAATTACGTGGGGGATTCGATCCTTGGTAACCACACGAACCTGGGAGCGGGAACCAAACTGGCCAATCTCAAAAACCTGGATACGCCAATCGTTATCCGCTATCAAGGTCAGACCATCGATACCGGACTGCGCAAGTTCGGCGCAATCCTGGGGGATGGTGCCAAGACCGGCTGCAATGCGGTCACCAACCCCGGAACCATCCTGGGTAAAAATGCCACGGTCTATCCCTGTCTTTCCGTCCGCGGCGTGATTCCGGCCGGAGCAATCGTCAAGCAGAAAGAGTCGTATTTGATGGAACAATTGGACTAGGGAAGAAAACGGGAATGTGTCGCCTTCTGATTACAAACCAACCCGATCGGGCCCTGTTGGAAACCTTCCGCACATTATCCTGGAAGGGGCAGGTTCCTTTTGGTGCGCAAAAAGGCCATCTTGACGGCTGGGGGTTGGCGTGGTATGGGGACCGTGACACTCCCAGTCTGCGTAAAGAGGCTTCCGACCCCCGCTCCTATTCCTTTGCCCGCGCGATTGAAACCGCAGTCGCGGAAAAGCCAAGGCTGTTATTGGCGCACCTGCGCAAGGCTTCTCCGGGTATCCCGATCCACGTCTGCAATTCGCAACCATTCATACAGGGTGCCTGGTCTTTCATCCACAACGGTACCGTGCAGGAGCCCAGCCGCTTGCCTCTACAGCGATATCAGTCGAAGGGAACCAGCGACAGTGAGCGCGTGTTTCTCTATCTTTTAGAAGCCTTGGAGCAAGGCGAGCCGGATCAGCAGGTCTCGCTGTTTCGCCAAGCAATCTCCGCCATGGAACATCAATGTACGTATTCTGCGCTGAATCTGGTTTTAACCAACGCTGTACGGACCTTCATGCTCTGTCTGTATGCAGACGAAACGCACCGGGAGTACTACACACTCTGGCATCAGCAGAAACAGGGAGGGGTTGTCAGCTCCGAGCCACTATCGGGTGAGGCGTGGGCGCCATTGGAAAATCGCACGTTGCTCCTGTTCGAAAATGGGGAAACCTACTATTTGCGCGCGTAACGATTCCTGCTAAATTAGAGCCAATGAGCAGCTTGCACCTCGGCCTTGCTTCATCACCTCGAATTTCCCAACTATCTGGTGCATACGTTCAGCCCGCTTCTCCCCTCTTTAAAACACCTCTTTACGGTCCGGGAAGTGCAGTTGAATTTCGTCTACACGCTACAAACACAGGATTTTTACCCCCAACCGGATGCTCGGGTCCGGCCTTTGATTCCTCGCGGCTTTCCCATTTCTTACAATGTCGGAGAAGAGAAGATCTCGTTAGAGACCTTCTATGGCTTATTCCTGGAAGATCAATTGGTTTGCTACGGCGGGACCCAGTTCGAAGACGAGGAGTGGGCCGAGATCGCCTGGTTGCGCACGGAAGAAGCTCATCAACGCCGAGGATATGGGGTCAAGGTGGTTTCGGCTATCGTGGAGGATTTGTTACGCGAAAGAAAAAAACCGGTCTATCGGGTAACGGCGGATAACGTGTCCTCCCGCCGCTTGGCAGAGAAGCTAGGATTCAATCTTCACTCCGAATTCCTTTACGTGACCGTTCGTCGATAACACGACCTCTCGCTAAACATCCTGCCTGTTGGATCACCGGTGACTCGACCTCCCTTCCGGTCTGTCACTTGTAGTCTTGCGATCAAATGATGTCTCTTGGCCGGTAGTCGGACCTGCCCTCTCCAGCCCTGGCAGGCCGAGGGAACCTGCCATACAATCGTTTGGCACCTTCTGTTCCCCTTTGCCTCGTTGTTTTGGGCAAAGACAGGAACGCCCTGCCGGGAGCTGTCTACCGAAGACAGGAGGTGTCTTCCATTTCCCGACCTGTTCTTGTTCTCCCGGGGGAAGAATCACAGTGAAAAGTGTAGAACCCAATTGATTTTCCTATCAGTTGCGAACTGGTTTTATGATAAGGTTCAACCGGTATAACAAATGTGGGCAAAGGAGATCCTAAATGAAAGAAAAGAGCACCCTGTCTGAGTTTGCTGCACTACAAGCGAAGCCCAGGATGGCTACCGACATCCCCGCATCCATCACCACCCCGGACAGCGTCGAGACGCGGCTGGGCACGCTCCGGTTCTTCGACGGCTTCCCTGACGAGGCGACCGTGCAGACCGTCTACGACAATCTCGACTTCCAGCGCGGCGTGCAGGCGTTTCTCGCCGCCTTGCCGGCGGCGGATTTCTACGCGGTGCGCATGGGCTTTCGAACCTTTGGCTCCGACAACCAGACCGTGCTGATCACCGAATCGCTGATGGATTCACGCACGCTGTTTTTCGTGGCGAACACCGAGACCATTTACAACTTCGTCTGGTTCGATACAAAGGATGGCCCACTGGTCGTCGAAATGCCGCCCAACATGCTCGGCTTTATTAACGACTTTTGGGGCCGTTACGTCGTCGACGTGGGCAAAGCTGGCCCAGATAAGGGCAAGGGCGGAAAGTATCTGCTGCTCCCGCCGGGCTACACAGGCGCGGTGCCCGACGGCTATTTCGTTCTGCGCTCACGCACCTACGGGAACACGATTCTCTTTCGCGGCTTTATCGTGAATGGTGACCTGCGACCGGCGGTCGAGAACACCAAACAGTACTTCCGCGTTTATTCGA
>JAPLHX010000091.1 GCA_026389415.1 Coprothermobacterota bacterium
ACAACGACCCAGAAGACCCATCCAGCAAACATGAAGAACATCGAGACTTAGATTACAATAGAACAACGGCCCTGACGACCCATCCCTAAAAGTGGAACATCAACGAAAGTAAGAAGACAAAAGAACAACGTCCCTGAAAACGCGTCACTGAAAACGCATGATTCGCGTTCATTCGCTGTTCCGTCCTCCATCGTTCGACTTTACCCATTCTCGCCGCTCTGTCTTCCCAGAGCCGGCCAGGAAAGGGGCAGGGCGATCTGGAAGGTGGTCCCGTGGTCCTCCCCCTCTGCTTTACTCTGGAAGGTCAGCCGGCCGCCGTGCTCCTCGACGATGCGTTGACAGAAGACCAGCCCCAAGCCAGAGCCCGACTCTTTGGTGGTGGAAAAGGGAATGAAGATATTCTCCCCAGCGGCTTTGGAGATGCCGCAACCGTTGTCCCGGATGCGCACCAGCAGTTCTTTTCGCTCCTGGTCCAAGTCTGTCTCCACGGTCAGAAGGCCTCCCGCCGGCATCGCTTCCAAGGCATTGGTGAGCAAGTTGGCGAAGACCTCATCCATTGCCTCTACGTCAATCCAAGCCCGCGGCAGATCGGGATAATAGCGCCGGACGACCTTTACCCGCTGGGCTTTGGCCGGGGCTCGAACCAGGATCAGGGCCTGTTCCAGGCACCTGCGAAGGCTGGCGTTGGCGATGTGCAGCCGGTGGTATTTACCCAAGTGGACCAGGTCGGCAGTGACCGTGTCCAGCTTGCGCACTTTGTCCAGGATGGCCCGGGTCAGCCTGCGCTGAGGGTCTGTGATGGGAAGCTTCTTCTCGATCGACTGCACCGACAGGGAGATCACGAAGAGAGGGTTGCGGATCTGATGGGCGATGCCGGCCGTCAACTCGCCGGTGATCTTCCTGGCCATTTCCCGCCTTAGCTGCTCCCGCTCGGTGATGTCTCGGAAGGTGCCGACGACACCCTTAAGCTCTCCGGCCTGGTCCTGGAGCGGCGTAGCGTTGACAGTGATCCAAGAGACAAACCCGTCCGGACGTTTGGCGCCCAATACGACATCCTTTAACGGATGAATTCCACCCATCGTAAAAATGCCGGCTGTCTCCTCCAGCGGTATCGGCGTCCCGTCAGGGCGAAGAAACTCCCACTCCGGGCCATCGTATCGGCGACCTTCGATTTTCGAACGCTTGAGCCCCAGAATGCGTTCCGCCGCTGGATTGGCCTGGATAATTTGATCATCCGGGGTGATCAAGACGATACCCTCGGTCATTGTCTCGAACAAGCTGCGATATCGTTCCTCGCTCTCCCGCAGCGCCTCCTCCGCCCGCTTCCACTCGGTGATGTCCCAGATGATTCCGTTGATCCTGAGCGGCTGGCCCAACTGATCGCGCAGGAAACTGCTACGAACGCAGATGTGATGGATGCTCCCGTTGGGCCAGACAACGCGGTACTCCGGCTCGTACGGCTCATCCCGCTCAATGGTTTGGGTCAAAGCCGCCTTAACCTTTTCACGGTCGTCGGGATGCACCGCAGCAAAGAACTCCTCTGCCGTTCCACCAAAGGTAGCTGGATCAAGCCCCAGAAGATAACAGGCCTGATCATTAAGAATACGCTTCCCTTCAGGGATCTCCCAACTCCACACGCCCATCTGGGATGATCGCAGCGCGAGATCGAGTTTCGCCTTGTTGGTGCGCAGCGCCTCCTCCGCTTGCTTGCGC
>JAPLHX010000047.1 GCA_026389415.1 Coprothermobacterota bacterium
CCCAGGGTCTCGATGCCCAGAGAGAGCGGGGTCACGTCCACCAGCACCACATCCTTGATCTCGCCGCCGATCACACCGGCCTGGATGGCCGCGCCCATGGCCACGCATTCCATCGGGTCGATGCCGCGCTCGGCCGGCTTGCTCATGAAGTCTTCGACGAACTTCTGCACGATCGGCATTCGCGTCGGACCGCCCACCAGGATGATCTTGTCGATCTCGCTGGGGGTCAGCTTGGCGTCAGAGAGGGAGCGCTCGACGGAGGGGCGGCAGCGTTGCACGATGGGAGTGACCAGCGACTCCAGCTTGGCGCGGGTGAGGGTCATGACCAAATGCTTGGGGCCGGAGGCGTCGGCGGTGATGAAGGGCAGGTTCAAGTCGGTAGAGTAGGTCGTGCTCAGCTCAATCTTGGCTTTCTCGGCAGCCTCGCGGATCCGCGGCATCACCATGCGGTCGTTGCGCAGGTCGATCCCGGTGTCCTTCTTGAACTCGTCACAGATGTATTCGACCAGCAGGTTGTCCATGTCGGTGCCGCCCAGTTGGGTGTCGCCGGAGGTGGAGCGCACCTCGAAGACGCCTTGGCCGAAGTCCATAATAGTGACGTCCAGGGTTCCCCCGCCGAAGTCGAAGACCATGATCTTCAGCTCTTTGTCCGCCTTGTTCAGCCCATAGGCGAAGGCGGCGGCGGTGGGCTCGTTGATCAGGCGCACCACCTCCAGCCCGGCGATCTGCCCGGCGTCTTTGGTGGCCTGGCGCTGCGAGTCGTTGAAGTAAGCTGGGACCGAGATCACAGCCTTGTCAACCTTTTCCCCCAGGTATCCTTCGGCGTCCGCTTTCATCTTCTGTAGGATGAAGGAGGAGAGCTGCTGCGGCGTGTACTCTTTGCCGAAGATGGTGATCTTGGTGTTGGTGCCCATCTTGCGCTTGATGGCCAAGACGGTGCCCTCCGGATTGAGGGTGGCTTGCCGGCGGGCCGGCTCGCCCACCAGGCGCTGGCCGTCCTTGGTAAAAGCCACCACCGAGGGAAAGAGATGGCTGCCTTCGGACGAGGGGATCACCTGCGGGCGGCCGTGGTCCAAATAGGCGACCTCCGAGTTGGTTGTTCCCAAATCGATTCCTAAAATAACTCCCATTTCTATGGTTCCTCCGTTTCTATCTCTAGGTTTTTGTTCTTCGCCACACGCACGCGGGCGGGGCGGAGGATCTTTCCTTTGTAAGTGTAGCCCTTGTTCAGGACATCGGTGACAGTACCCTCCGGGCAACGGTCCGTCATCTCGAAGCAATCGGCCTCCTGGCGATTGCAGTCGAAGGGCCGGCCGAGGCAGTCTATCTCTTCCACACCTTCCTGCTTCAGCAGGTTCTCGAATTGCTTGGCGATCAGGAAGACGCCTTGCTTGACCGGTGAATCGGGGGCCGATTCCATCGCTTGAAGGGCTCGCTGGAAGTTGTCGTAGACCTCCAGCAGGCGGGTCAGCAGCTCCTCGTTGGCCCGCTCTTTAAACTGGCGCGTCTCCCGCTCGAAGAAGGCCTGCTTGTTGAGGGCCGAGGAGACCTCCTGCTTTAGCTGCCCAATGACGCTGTCCAGTTGGCCATCTTTCTGATCCAACTGGTCCTTTAGGCGGCGGATCTGCTCGTCCTGTTCGGCGAGCCGCTCCTCCACTGTTTGCGTTTTCTCTTCCTTATTCTCTTCACGCCGAGGGTTCCCAGGCGTCGTTTCCTTGTGTCTCATCTCGTTGTCCAGTTCATTCATCTCCCTTTAGCACTCTCAATGCCAGAGTGCTAACTGGCGGAAAGATAACATGGAGGCCTTCCCCTGTCAATAGCGAAGACGCCGTTCATCCCTAAGGAAAAGCAAGAGCGGCCGTCCGGCCGCTCTTGCGCTGAGGAGGGAGAAAAGATGAGAATTTGGCTAAGGGGTGACAGCCACGGCAATCTCCTCCCAGGAGAGGAGGGAGAGGCTGGTATTGCTGGTCAGGAACCCGGGTGAGAGCCCTTGTTCATCAGTGAAGTCGTGGAAGCGGATGTCCACGTTGCCGTGGAAAGTAATGTCGCCTACAGCGGTGATCGCCCCGACCAGATTGGCGTTGCCGGTCCAGGTAACGTTGCCTCCGGCATACAGATATCCTTGGATCTGCTTGTTGCCGTGGAGAACCAAGGTGCCCCCAGAGATAATAGCAGTCCCCTCCATGCCAGAGATGTCAACGCTGCCAGTCATTTTAATGCTGCCGGCCGAGACGATGGTTGCATTGCCGGTAAAATTGCCAGAGATGTCGATATCCCCCGTTGCGAAAATTACTCCGCTCAAGGTAGCAGTCCCGCTTAATTTCAAATCACCAATCACGTAGCGATTGCCTGGTTCTTGCGCCTTGCCCTGCCAATAAGGGATGTTGGGCGTGGTGATGGTATCGGTGGGGACCAAGCCGGCAGTGGTTTCTTCGCTTTTTTTGGGAATTTGGGCCGATCCGCCTTCTACGTAGCCCAGTCCAGGGGAGCCGACCACATCTAGATTTCCGTTAAAATCGATGGATGGTTTTTCCGCCAGGTTGGACTGTACGGTTGGCCCCATGGTCGCGTCGTCACTCAGGATGATGGTTTTACCGCCCCCGGTCATTTTGCCATCAGTGGTGATGGCCCGGTGCCAGAGTGACGAGGCGTTAAAGCCAGCGGCTGGGGCGAAGGCGGCGCGGATGGCCCGCTGGGCGGTCGGCGTTTGCACATCCGATCCATCGATGCGGCTTTGCGAGACCACAATGATGGTGTTTCCCATGCGTTCGAAGCTAACCGTCGTTTGACCGGAATCAAAGGTGAGAGTGGTCGAGGTGATGGAAAGGGCAGCGTCGGCGCGAAGTTTGGCGGCCGCCCAATCGATCCCGGCCTCGGCCAGGCTGAAGGCCTTCTGGCTGCGTTGGCTGGAGACGGATGTGGAGATCTCGGTGTGGGTGAGGACGATGGTCGCCCCGATGGCTACCACCGAGATGGCCAGTAAGAAGACCGTCGTGATCAAGGCCACGCCTCGCTGATCGTTCTGTCGCCGATGCCTGCGCATGCTGTTCTTCTCCTTCTTAGTAAGGTGTATAGCTTTTCACAAACTGTGGGGCGCTGGAAGTGACGAAAACCTTGCCATCCGGCGCTACCGCAATCGCTACCGGACCCTGAGAGCCAACGGGCGCTGCGTTCCACGATGCAAGAAGCGATCCGGCGCGACTGTATTTTTCCACTTTATTATTAGCTTGGTTGGCCAAGTACAGATAGCCGGAAGAATCCGCGGCGATCCCCCAAGGTTTGGAGACAGCCCAAGAGGCCAGAACCTGGCCGCCGCAGTTGGTCTTGAAGACCTTTCCCAGGGAAAAGTCTGTGATGTAGAGGAACCCCCACGGATCCACTGCGATCCCCTGGGGGTCGGAGAGACCCGATACCAAGAAGGGAGATTGTACTTCCCCCAGGTAGTTGAACTTCAAAGCAGCAGCCGTGGCGCCGTTCTTGCCCACCACATAGACCGACCCATCCCAGGAGACGGCGATCCCGGCCGGGTCGCTCATCCCGGCGTCCCATAAATGCAGTCGGGTTCCATCCGAAGTAAATTTCTTCACCTGGTCGTCCCCACTGTCGGTGACATAGACGAAGCCGGCGGCATCCACCGCCACCGCCGTGGCCTGCGTCAGTTTACTGGGGCTCCCGGACCAGGCGCCCAGGAAGGAACCGTCAAGGTCGTATGTTTTGATTTGGAAGTCTGAGCCGGAGGGGTCGGCGATGTACACCGTCCCGGTGCGCGAGACGGCGATACCTCGGGGCGGAAGAGTGAAGGTGGAGGGGGTTGTACCAGATTCGCCCCAAGATGCCGTATAGGTGTAAGTGAGCGGGGTATTGGCTGGGATGGCCAGGGTCAGCGTACCGGTCTGGGCGAAGTTGGCATTGACGTCCGGCCAAGCTCGTCCTCCCACACCGAAGGGAGCCCACTGAACGGGGATTAAGGTCTGGAAGGCGCTGGTTCGCCCGATCACTTTGTCGACCACGTAGCCCGAGATGGAATACTCTGTTCCCGGCGGGTCAGAGGAAAAGGGGTTCAGGGGAAGAGGGGACCATGCCCATTGGCTAGCGCTGGAAGTGAAAATCATCGCCCAATAGTAGGGAGAAGGGGAGGAGGTGATCCAGGCGGGCGTCTCGCTGCTGGGAGCGACCCCCCAATATTGCGTAGGTGTGGTCGTCTTGTTCAGGGTCACGTAGGAGACGTAGACGTCGGAGGCGATCCCCCCCTGAACCGGATCCTGAACCTCAAGATAGGCTCCCTCGAGCGGTATCGTGGCGCCCACTTGACTGCTTGGGGAGAGAGAGAAGGCTGTGATTGAGGGGGATGTGCTATCCACCGCTAGCTTGATGTACGAGGTGCCTCCCTGCGGGGAGAGGGGCTGTTCGCACTGCACCCCGGCGTCGTTGAAGGCGGTGAACTGGATCTCCACCCATTGGCCATCTGGCCGATTGGGGGTCACCGGGAAGGTGTAATAGTAAGTATTACCAAGGAGGAGAGTGGAAGGCGCCTGGTATGTATGGTCAGGATCGGTATATAGCTGCCCCCCTGAACTGGAGATGGCGACCCAGTCGGTCCAGTCGGTCCAATTGTCATTGACATTCTCGCGGGTTCGAACATAGACATATTCCCGGTTGATGTTGTAGCCGTCGTCTCGCAAGTTCCCTTCAAGCACCGTTTGCACGCCCGAGCGGACAAAGGATTCACCGATCACCGGGAATTGGAAGGCTACTTGGGGACGATAGGTCTGAATCTCCGTCTCCAAGGAATAAGCGCCACCTCCGGCACTCTGCGGGAGTTGGACCGATACAGTGACGTGTCGCAGGAAACGGATGATCTGGGGATTGGTGGGGGTGGAAGTCGTATCTGGTACGATCGTCGAGGTGACCGTGCGCTTATAGCCGTACTTTGGCTCGTCCTCGTAGAAAGACGGGATCACCAGGCTGCTTCGCATTTCCTCAATCTTCGACTGGGCGAAGGAGAGGGCTAGATTTCGTCCCTGGATCTTGCTGGAGAAGAAGAGCATCTGGCCGGCGATGGCCATCACCATGGTTGAGAGCAGAGAGAGGATGGCAAAGGCCACCATAACTTCCACTAGCGTGAAGCCTTTCTGGGATCGCCGGCGCCGGGCTCTCATTTGTAGCGCCTCAGGTTGACCGTAAAGGAGCTGGAGTAAGTTGGGGTATAAGTGAAGTTGTTACTTTCTTTCGAGGTTAGTTCTACCCGAACTTCCAGCGAGAACGAGTTGGATTGAACGATAGTGAAGGAGCAGGCGACGAGATTGTTCTTCGACAGTACGTTTTTCACCCCTGCCAGCGATCGGTATAGTATCTTCTCGGTGGCATTGTCTTCGTAGTAGGTGCTGCTGGGGGTAATCGGGCCGGTCGTACTGAAGGAGAGGCGTTGTATTGATGCACTCGGCGTACTTACGCTTGCGGTCTGGCAGACTCGAAGATCGACCTGAATCCGGTTTTGGATGGCCAGCAATTGATCTTCTTGGGAGACTGCGGCGTCGGCCCTTTGATAGGTTCCCAAGGCCTGTTTCATCAGCAATTGCCCAAACATCAGAACCAGAGCCAGCAGCGCAATGGCAATGATCACTTCCACCAAGGTGAAGCCAGCAGTGGGACGAGCCAGGAAAGGCGAGTGGTTTTTTAACGAGGAACGCTTCCTCAGGCAGAATTGCAGATGGTCTTCAACACACACCGGAAGGATTACCCCTTTCGGCTTTTTAACGCTCGTGCACCTGCTGCTTGTTTTCACCGCTTGCTCCGCTTCGTCCGTGTTACCGGACATCTTCTTTTGTGCTATTCAGTTACTACTACCATCACTCTTTCGAAATAGGCACCCACGCCGCCTTCATATATTTTTCCACGCTGATTGTACCATAAGTCAAGAGGAAATTTATGAAAAGACCGAAAGAAAATGTTCTGGAAAAAAGGGGACAGATTTATTTATTGAGTTCAGACAAGCCAAGGGCAGCCACGAAATCTGGCTGAATCTGATAACCCGTCGAAGAACAACCATTCCCAATCATCCGGGCACGTCGATTCCCAAGGGAACGCTTCAGGCTATTTTGAAAGCGGCAGGATTGACGGTCGAGGAGTTCTAGTCCCCTTTTTGTCATGCTGAGCGGCTCTTTTTGTCATCCTGAACGAAGTGAAGGATCTCCTACCAGTAATTCCATTAGGATAGACGGGATTGAAAGAGAGAAAGGAAAGAGAGAGA
>JAPLHX010000213.1 GCA_026389415.1 Coprothermobacterota bacterium
GAAGAATCTCCCAGGCGTTCACCATTAAGGTAGACCCCCTCCCATTCACCCGGGGTTTCCAAAAGATGCGGGCGTAAAACCAACTCCTCCGGACCATTAGCAAAATCGTGTAGAAGTTGCTGATATCCAAGCCAAGCATGCGGACATCGCAATGAGAACGCAATGTCCAGGGTCACCTTGTGTTCGGTAAGAGGTCGGGGTGGAAGTTCATTCCAACGCACCGTTTCTTCCCCACTTGCTTTCCGATAGAAACGAACCCCACTATTGGTTAGCATGGGTTCCAGCCCGAAATGCAGCAGGAATTCTCCCATCGTTGGGTCTTCCGTCACAGCGCAGATTCCACTATGTTTCTGAGCCAATTCCAAGGCTTTTTCCAACAGTTTTCGACCAATACCTCTTCCCCTGCGCATTGGCACTACATACAAGCAGGCTAGCCATAGGAAATCTGAACCGGTCACAGGAATCCAAGCAGACTTCAGCGGTGCCAATTGCAGGCAGCCCACGGTTTCCTCTCCCATTTGCGCTTGGAAAAACCTCCAACCTTCGATTGAGCGCTTTTGCCAAAAGATACGGTGTTCGGGTCCGGTCTCTGGCGTGCAAGGTGGATCATATTCCGTCGGGTTTTGCGCTTCGACGACGTCAATCTGTGAAAAAAGGGGTAATGCAACCTTGTGTTGGCGGGAATGCATCGGGGGTGCGCTGACCGTATCCTCCGTTTTTTCACGCGATTCGGATGGGAGCTTTTTTGTTGTTGATTGCTTTCTGACAATCCCCTGAATTCCTCCAATGAAAGAAAAGGTCCGGAACGCGGGGGCTTGCCACAGATATCCTCGGGCGGAGGGGTAGGCTAAGAAATCGAAAAGCGGGACTAGGATACTTACGAACGGCCAGGAAATAAGGATACCCAAGACTGGGCCCAGCATTAAACGAAAGGGTACCGTAAGCAAACCAGCAAGCAGAGCATAAAGCATGCGGTATCGATCTTTTAACGGGCTCGTGCTGGGATCCGGGATCAGAAAAAGAGCGAAAAAGATTGAATCTGCTGCAAACAGTTGAGCGGTGAGAGCTTGTTGCGCAAAAGGAAAGAGGCCAAACGAACCCACCAAGAAGAGTAATGTCATCCTCCAATCTAGGCTTCGGCGTATCAATAGGAAGACAGCAGAAAAAAACAGGGAGAGCACGGAAGTACTGCCGAGTGCACCACTACCGGCACCCGAAACCAATTGCTCAACCCAAGTTGGTACTCGAACACCGCCCGGTAGCGCTTCCAGGCCAGGCCAGGAGTAAGTGATCGCTTGAGGGAAAAAAAGCGCGAGGAACAGCAATCCCAGTAATACTGGATGAAAAAAGCTTCGTCCCTGTCCGCCAGGCAAAGTCTTGCCGAGAAACACGGCCAAGGCCGCTGCCAGGGGGGGGAGTGCATACGATACCGAACCCGGAAGCAATAGACTGACCAACATCCCAATCGAGACCACCCAGCCGTCCTCTAAGTGGAGATGTTGGGAAAAAAGCAAAGATAAAAATATCTCTGCCAGAACAGCTGCCATCACCGTCAGGATAAGGATAATGAACGGCTTGCTCACTCCATAAATCAGGATGCTGGCAAGGAAAGGAATGGCCAGGGCGATGCACAACGACCAATTTCGCTGGATATAACTATCCCTAGCGTAGATGTGCGGCGGTAAGAAACGCGTCCGCCTCATTGAGTCGTCCTTCTTTCCAAGACACGGCGGAGGTAACGTTGATGAGCGATGCGAGAAGGGCAGACATAGGAGCAAGTCCCGCAAAGAAGGCAAGTTCGCACGCGAAGCGATTCTGCTGCGTCCCAGTCAAGCGATTTCACTGCCGTGGAAATCAACACAGGATAGAGCGCCTGGGGGCAAGCGTCAATACACTTGCCACAATAGATGCACGGCTCTTCCATCGAACGCAATCGGCGGGGGAAAAAGACGAACCCCGTGGATTGGCGATGGATGGGGATTTCCAAACTGGAGATCACTTGGCCGCGCATGGGTCCACCCATAATGATCAGTCCAGGTGGTTGGGCAAAACCATCACACTGCGCGATCAACTCGGAGAGCAAGGTGCCAATCCTTGCTTCCAGATTCTGTGGATTTCGAATCGCTGGGCCGGATAAGGTCACTACTCGGTCTAGCAATGGAAGATGATTTACGATCGCTTCGTGTGCGGCGATTGCCGTAGGAACATCGACGATCGTCGCGGTCGTTCGTGGAGCAAGCGAGCGCAATAACAGTTGCGGGTTATCCTGTGGATAACGCGGGGGTAAGTTTACAAACGAGATTCGTTTTTTTACGAATACCAGATCCTGCAAATCCGCAATCAGCTCATCTTCATCCGTTGTCAGAGCTAGGATGGCCTGCTCCGCCTGGAAGGCTTGGAGTAGGATTTCCATGCCGGAGATCAATTCCTTGGTGCGTTCTTCCATTAAACGCTGGGTGGAGGTCAGGAAGGGTTCCAGTTCGCAACCATTCACAACTACAGTCTGAATCGGCTCCGAGCCAACCTTGAGTTTGATAGATAACACGCCAAGACGATAGAGCAATTCACGGATCTCTGTCGGTTCCCAAGGTCCTTTGCTCGGTTGCGGGGGCTGTGGTGGTTCTTCCTTTCCCGGGAGAATCACAATCGTCTCCACTGGCTCTGGTGCCCAGGGAACAACCAGCGGTTCCATTGAGATCACTTCTCCCTGGACCGGTGCATGTAACGGTAAAGCGCTTTCGTCAGTCGCTTCTGCGACGACCTGCCCTCGTCGGACGGTATCGCCTGGACGAACGAGAGATCGTAAGGGTATGCCAATTTCCGGGTCCAGCAGAGGGAGAAATAATTTGTTGGGGCTGATGGCCTTACGGATGAATTTGTCGATTGTCGCCCCTTGAAACAAGGGAATCCAAGCCCCTCCGGGCGAAAATCCCCGTGTGGTTCCTTTGTTCAGCAGATCCGGGGTAGAGGCTCTCCGGAAAGAGATTCTAATATCCGTGTTCCTCCGATCCTACTTCGTAAAAGAGCCAGCCCTTCCGGTTGGCATTGCACATCCCCGATTCGCTCAGCTCTGCGGCCGTATCTGTGCTGGTGAAGGACCCTTAATGCTTCATCCGCTGCAGCGGAGGGGACGATAATCACAAGCTTCCCCTCGTTTGCCAGGGTGAGAGGATCCAGGCCTAACATATCGCACGCAGCTTGCACGGGCACGTCAATCGGAATCTGGTCTTCCTGTAAGGTTACCGCAAGCCGAGAGGCTTGGGCAAGCTCACTTGCCACTGTGGCCAGACCACCCCGGGTTGGATCCCGCATAGCGTGAATTGGGATCTTTGCCGCCAAGAGGGCTTCTACCAAGCCCCATAAAGGTGCGCAATCGCTCTCGACCGGCAGTTTGGTGAAAAAGGAATTCCTTGCCTGCAAAACTGCCAAACCGTGATTGCCGATAGAACCTGTGACTAAGATCGCGTCTCCATTTTTCATCCGTCTCGGTTGGGGGACCGGATCCACCTTCAGGTAACCGATACCACTGGTAGATATATAGATTTTATCCCCCGCTCCCCGCTCCACTACTTTTGTATCAGCGGCAACCAATTTGACCTTGGCTTCGTTGGCAGTTTCGGCCATCGAGTCAAGCACAGCGTCGAGTTCTTTCCACGTCAAACCTTCCTCCAGAATAAATGAGGCCGAGAGGTAAACAGGCTGCGCTCCTACGGAAGCCAAATCATTGATCGTTCCACAGACTGCCAGTTTGCCGATGGTGCCTCCGGGGAAGAAAATTGGTTTCACCACAAAAGCATCCGTAGTAAACGCAATCTCTTTCTGTATCTTCAATATCGAGCTATCGAGAAAGGAATCTAGCGCAGGATTGGTGAAACGCGGCCAGAAATGTTCTTTAATCAATTCCTGGGTCAGTTTTCCACCACTGCCGTGGGCCATAGTGACTACGATCGATTTCATTTCCACCTCTCATAGCGGTAAGCAGCCGCACAAGATCCTTCAGAAGAAACCATGCAGGGACCGATCGGGGTTTCGGGCGTACAGGCATGATCAAAGAGGGGACAATCCTGCGAAGAGTACCTTCCGCGGAGAATTTCGCCACACAAGCAACCGTCAGGGTCTTTCGAAGCGAATTCCCCAAGCGAGAAGCGTTTCCGCGCATCGAAATTGGTATAGCTCGATTGAAACGCCAAGCCACTGTTTGGAATCAACCCTAGGCCTCGCCAGGTAACATCAGTGGGTTGAAACACTTCCTTCAGCAAGGCTTTGGCCGTACGGTTTCCTTCGGGGCGAACTACACTGCGATAAGCGATTTCTGTACCGATTTCTCCTGCTCCAATTCGTTGGACTAGAATTGCCAACGCGAGTAGGATTTCTTCCGGTTCAAATCCTGCCACGACTCCAGGGCGTCCAAACTCAGTCGCCAAGAACTGGAGAGGTTCGATTCCAAGGATAGCGGCAACATGGCCCGGCAATAGGAAGCCGTCAATCCGCGTAATGTCTTGCTTACAGAGAGCTCGCAGAGCTGGTGGCAGTAGTTTTCCGAGCAGGAAGAACGATAGGTTAGTGATTCGCTGTTGCGCCGCTGATCGGATGGTCGCTGCAATCAGTGGCATGGTCGTTTCAAATCCTACCGCCAGGAACACCACTTGTTGTTCGGGGTTTTCCATGGCAATCCGGCAAGCGTCATATGGCGAATAGAGGATGCGGATATCCCGACCACAGGCGTGCTCCATCTGCAAGCTGCTTTCCGATCCAGGGACCCGAATCATATCCCCAAAGGTCAAAATCGTAACACCGGGAATCCTGGCCAAGGCGATGGCAGCATCAATGTCCCCTTGCGCGGTCACGCACACCGGACAGCCCGGGCCGGAAAGCAGCTGAATTTGGGGCGGTAGCATTTGTTTGAGTCCGGACCGAGCGATATTGACAGTGTGGGTACCACAAACCTCCATTACTCTACAGGGGCGATTGATTCCTCGTAGGGAGACCAATAGTGCATCACGTTGTTTAAGGGAGAACATTCACTTCTTTTAACAGGCGCAGGGTTTCTTCGGCTTCTTCCGGTTTCAAGAGGGAAATCGCGAACCCAGCGTGCACGATGACGAAATCATCCAACTTTGCTTCCGGCAAGAGATCCAATCGAACTGTCTGTTGTACGCCACCAAAGTCGACCAAGGCTTCTTTGTCGGTTATTTGGATGATTTTGGCAGGGATCGCTAGGCACATGTTTCCTCCAATTGGGCAAAAGCTGCTGCAGCTTGACCCACAGCCACACATCCGTCGTTTGAGGGAAGTTTATGCGGTAAAAGTACTCGAAACCGCTCTTGGGTAAGCATTGTTTCCGTAATCTGCAATAGCAAACGGTTTTGGAATACCCCTCCGCTGAGCGCCACGGTGTCTAAGCCGTGTGTTTCACGCAGATGCCGACAGCCGGCTACAATGGCTGTTGCGACGGCGCGGTGAAAGCTAAAGGCCAACTCACAGGGGTCTTGTCCTGCGAGTTTCCGTTCCGCTATCATCTTCAGTAGGGGGGCAGGATTGAAAACAAAAGGATCCTCGCCTTCCAGGGGAAAATCTAAAACGGGTCCCTGGGTGGTTTTCTGGGCCGCTTTCTGCAGTAGAACGGCTGCCCGGCCCTCATAGCTGATTTCGGCTGGGAACCCAAGGATTGCGGCCACTGTATCGAACAAGCGGCCGGCAGAAGACGTGAGTGGTGTGTTGAAGCGCACTTCGATCTGACGCTGGATCGTGAACCATTCGGAGTCGCTGCGATCGGGGAAAAGGCGAGCGAGCAAAGGTAAGGCGTCTGTTCCGTAGACCGTCATTAGGTGTCCAACGGCCATCCGCCAGGGGTGCAGAATGGCTTCTTCTCCGCCCGGCATCGGTGCATAAGAAAGGTGTCCGGCTCGTTGAACACTCCTCATGCTTGCCACCAACCACTCCATGCCCCATATCGCTCCATCTTCGCCATACCCGGTCCCGTCACATGCCACTCCGATTACCCGTCCCTGTTCCCCATGCTCGAATAACACGCTGGCTATGTGTGCATGATGGTGTTGAACAGCGATTTTCCGAGAGAGTGACAAAGACAAAGCGTAGCGTGTAGTAAAGTAATTCGGATGTAAATCGTAAGCTACAACCTCAGGTTGGATCCGGTACAGCTTCATCAAGTGCTCGGCAGACTGCTGGAAGTGTTGTAGGGTTTCGTAGTTCACCAAGTCACCAATATGGTGCGATAGGAGAAGCAAATTCCGCGTAGAGAGCGCAAAGGTGTTTTTAAGCTCCGGTCCCACCGCCAGCAGGGGTGGGAATTCACGCCAAAGGCGAAAGGGTGTAGGAGCATATCCCCGCGCTCTGCGAATGAACTGCAGCCTCGATCCACCCGGAGCAATGACCGAATCGTCCAGCCGTTGCGCAATGGGACGATCGTGCTGCAGTACAGCATCTGCGACAGAACGCAATCGAATCGCTGCATCCTCATTACTGGAAACGATCGGCTCCTGGCTTTCATTGGCCGACGTCATCACCAAGGCCGAAAAGCGTTCGAGCAATAGAGTGTGCAACGGCGTATAGGGTAGCATCACCCCAATCTGATGATTGTCCGGAGAGATTGAAGGAGCCAGCGCACTATTCTCTTTCCGCGGCAGGAGAAGGATGGGCCGCTGCCACGATTCCAGCAGACGCTTGTCCTCTGCAACCAGGTCAACATGTTTCTCCGCTTCACCGATACTTGGGCACATCACAGCAAGCGATTTGTGTGGCCGCCCCTTCCGATGTCGCAGAGTTTGCACTGCTTGCTCATTGGTTGCATCGCACACCAGATGGAAGCCTCCGAGGCCTTTCACTGCCAGGATTTTGCCCATAAAGAGCAATTCATGCGCTTGTTGGAGAGCCTTTTCTCCATAAAGAGGCTGAGAAATGATTGCCCCGCCAAGGCCATTCCGGTTGTTGATTTCGATCAACTCCAACAGAGGCCCACAACGCGGACAGGCAATTGGTTGAGCATGATACCGCCTTTGATGGATGTCAGAGTATTCAAGAGCGCAGTCCGGACACAGCGCAAAAGCTTTCATTGAAGTATTGGGTCTGTCGTAAGGTAATCGCTCAATGATGGTAAAGCGAGGGCCGCAATTGGTGCAGTTGCAGAAAGGGTAGCGATAACGTCTGTCTGTCGGGTTTTGCATTTCCCGAATGCAATCCGGACAAGTGGCTATATCAGGTGATATCAGCGCTATCGGTTCTTCCTCGACTTGGGAAGCGCGAATTTCAAATTGCGGATAACCTGCCGGTTCCAGCTCCTCCACCTTTACCCGCTCTAATACCGCCAAAAGCGGTGGGTTGTTCTTAAGTTCTTCCAAGAACCGTTCCGGCTGCTCCCCTTCCACTTCGATTAGGACACCCGAGGGTGAGTTCAATACCCATCCTTTTAAAGAGTGTTTTTCAGCCAATAAATGGACAAAGGGCCGGAATCCGACCCCTTGAACGATCCCTTCGATCTTGATCCGATACCGCAACATCCTATTTCAACCTATCGGAGAACGATCGATTTAATTCCCAACCAAGGGAAGCCGAACATAGACTGTTGTTCCTTTCCCCTTTTCGCTGTCTAGCCATATTTCCCCCCGATGCGATTCCACAATGACCTTGGTCGTGTGTAAGCCCAGACCGGTTCCGGCAACGGCTGCTTGAAGGGCATGCGGGGAGCGATAAAAGCGGTCGAAAATACGGGGTAAATCCTCTGATGGGATGCCAATGCCCTCGTCACAAACAGCGATCAAGACAGACCGTTCTTCTTTTTTCAATCGGATTTCAAGTTTTCCACCCCCTGATGAGAACTTCACCGCATTGCTCAGGATGTTGGAAAACGCTTGTCGGAGGTAATAGACATCGAAGGGTAATTCCAACCTGGAAGGCGTAAATGCCGTCTGAAAGGTTAAACCCTTATTACGGCCTAGGATCCGTGCCGATGCGAGCTCTTCCTCCAAGAGGGATACGATGTCCGCATCCAGAAACTTCAGGTCGGAGAGAGTTTCTCCTTTCGAGGTGATCAGCAAATTATCGATCAGGGCGAGAAGTCGCTTTAAATTTCGTTGAAGGATCTCATGGTATTCGATCATCTTCTGTCGGTCTTGACCCTGATTGAGAAGCTCCACGGTACCCAAGGAAACCATCAAGGGAGTTTTCAGTTCGTGAGAAATAGTATATAGGAAATCCTCCTTCACCTGAGACAGCTTGCTGATCTCCTGTACATCATGTTCCAGTTGAATGACGAGCTTCTCCTGGTCTTTAAACAGAAGGGCGGTTTCTACTGCGATTGTGGCTTGTTGAGCGAATAGCCAAAGCGCATCTTGCGCATTTCGACTGAAAGCATCCTCTTCTTGAAAATTCTCCAGGTTGATGTAACCAAACAACTCACCCCGCACCATGATCGGTACCGAGAGCAAGCATTGGATTTCCTTCTGTCGGCCATATGTCACCATTTGCTTTCGCAATTCGTCCGTCAATTCCTCTTGGTCTTTTTGCCGCAGCGTTGAACCTGTCTGTAAGCTGATCCGTCCTTCCGCTAAGGACCGGCCAAGGGCAGTATTTATGGGAAGGTTGATCTGTTGAAGTTTGGCCAGATCATAACCCACAGCCGCTCGATAGTGAAACTCTTCCCCTTCTTTGACCAAGATGGAACCACTCTCGGCGCCAGGGATCACCGCAACTGCCAGTTCCAGGATTTCCTTGAGAAGCTCATCAATCTGGATTTTTTGTGTAATCCGGCGGAAAGCCTTGATCAGACTCTCCAGCAGTTTCTCTCGTGCTTCCAAATCGCGAAACACCGCCCTAAGTTGTTTATTGCTGGTTTCCACTTTTAAAAAAAGCTGTGCATTGTCCATGGCCACACTCACGCCTGCCGCGAACGTTTTCAATAGGTTCAACTCGCGCTCACCGAATTGAGCTAAACCGAGTTTCGCAGCTGTAATCACCCCTCGGACCTCCCCTTTCACCTTCAATGGAACAGCCATGAAGGTTTCATCAACCACCGCGGTTCCTTCGATGTGTCGCCCGCGGGGATCGCGATCCGCATCATCCACCAGCAACTCTTGGCCCGTCTTAGCTACAGTTCCCGTCAATCCTTGCCCCACCTTCATTGGCAACCGCTGCCCAAACTCTTCATCGGAAAGGTTTGTATACCCTTTCTGGTAGCGCCATAAGAGAGGCCGAAGATTCTCTTGCTCTTTTTGATAAATGATTACACCTTGCGCGTCCAACAACTGATACAAAGCGTCGACCGTACGATCGAGAGCCACCTGCATATCCAGCCCCGAGAAAAGGTCAAGTGAACTCTGGTAGATAAATTCCAAATCCTTCAGTCGGTTTCCCATCATCTGGTCAAGACGCAAACGCTCGAGACCAATCGTTAAATTCTGCACAAGGTTTTCTAGGAACAGGAGCTCTTCTGCTTGCCAAGTTTGGGGTCGATCCCAGCAAAGACACAGCATGCCTAGAAGACTGCCTGTGCGCAAAAGAGGGTAGCCGATATACGCGCGAACGCCAAAATCCGCTAGCTTGCCGAGGTCGCCTTCTCTGCAAAGAAAGACCGGCCCTTGTGCTTGTTCCACCAGTTCGAACAGCAATTTGGCCAACCGTTTGCCCTGCGGAAATGACTTTTGCCATGCCGAGGGCAGGTTGGTTTCCAAAGTAAGAATGTCCCCCTGTTCTCCATAGATTGCAATAGTCACGGCATCAGCCTTCATTAATTCTTTGAGGCTGGCCAGCATTTCTTGCAGGGATCGGCCGGCATTGGCAATACCGGAGATGCGCCCCAAGGCCTGAGCTGTTTGAAAGAGCACGGCTAGTTCTTGCGTCCGCAT
>JAPLHX010000116.1 GCA_026389415.1 Coprothermobacterota bacterium
ATGGGTTTCAAACCACCGATGGTCTTCGTACGGGAAAAAATCTCCCGCTCCGATCCGTCCAGCGCGCTGGCCACCACCAGCGAGAAATCAAATAGTTCATCTCCTTTCGGGCGGACGCGATAGAACGCCAGCCACAGTCCGTCCCAGGACCAGGCAATCGGGCCACTCACCGTTCCCAGGACAGGGTCGGAGGATACCAGCGTCCGTTCCAGTCCTCGGCTCAGGTCATGCACAATCAGTTCCCCGCTGCGGATGAAAGCCACCGTGGCCGCGTCGAAAGGACCTTTGCGGATGATCACTTCCTGCGGTTTGGCCACCCAACGCACGGTGGAGCCCAGGTTTTCCGCCACAAACCGCAGTGGCACCCATGTCCGATCCTGGCGGAGGAACGGTGCGACATCCATTCCCGTCGCATGGCCGTTGACCCGGATCGTGGTGGAGTCCAGCAACAGCTCGATCGTGACACCGCTCTGACGGATGGTTACTCCTTTGCCGATCGGATCCCATTGCACATCCGCCCCCAGTTTTTCCGCCACGAAGCGTACCGGAACCCAAGTTCGCCCGTTCTCCAGAAAGGGGGCCACGTCCATAACTACCGGTTGGGCATTCACTTCCAGCGTGGTTGAACCCACGGTCAATTTCAAAACGGTGCTCCCTGCCGGCAAGAGAGCCACGGCTTGCGCGCCGACCGCTGGAATTCCTGCCAGCAGCAGCGTGATCACTAGCAACATGCAAAGCAGACGAGTCATTTTCAAACCTCCATCATCGTTTTTTTTCTATCGTATGGACCTTTGCGCAGATTGGGAATCCATTCTCGCTCAACCAGGCCTGCAGTCGGTTGATGGCTCCAAAATCAGCCAACGGCCAACGTTGCTGCGCCAGGTGAAGCAAACTCGGTCGGACTACAGCTACAGCCCACCGATAGCAATTTGCGTCCAGAACGGCGAAGGCGGCACGAAAGCCCCCCTCCTCGATCCATTCCAGTGGGCCGAGTTCGTCGATCAGCAACAGGTCACAAGGTTCAATCGCGACGAACACCCCATTGGACCACTCCAATGCAGAAGAATGAAACCGCCAGGGTGCCAGCAAAGGATAGATCAGATCTCCCTGCTGGCGATCCGCTATAATTCGCCGGGTGCCGGTGCGAAGGTCCTCCACTTCGATTCGTTCTTTGCGCGAACCCTGGTACACGGCATGAGATAGGATTCCCGCCATTTTCAGATCGGCCGTCCGGGCTTGAACCGCCAGCTTCCACAGAAAGGTGGTTTTCCCGCTCTGGAAGGGAGCAGACAACAGAAAAAGCGGCTTGCTCATCCCCGCGGCCATTCCAGTCTTCGGACGTATGGCCGACCCGCTAGCCGGATCACCTCAATCCCCACGCCATAGGTTTCGGACAGCAATTCCGCATTCAACACCTCGCTTAGCGGGCCGGCGGCTTTAACCTGGCCTTGGGCCATCAGCACCAGGTAGTCTGCCACGGACGCTGCGGCATTCGGGTCGTGGGTGGTAAAGAGCACGGTTACGCTATGCCCGGCCAAGTCGCTTAACACTTGCAGCAGGCGCCCCTGGTGGGAGAGGTCCAGGTGGGCTGTAGGCTCATCCAGGAGGAGAATGTGCGGTTGCTGAGCCAAAGCCCGGGCAATGGTCGCCAGTTGTCTCTCCCCCCCGCTCAGCGTGGACAGCATCCGCCGTTCCAGGTGACCAATCCCCACTTCTTCCAATGCCTGCCGGGCGATGGTCAGATCGGAGCCAAGCGGAGCTTCGGTCAAGCCCAAATAGGCCGCTCGTCCCAATAACACGAAATCGCTAACGCTGAATTCAAAGACCGTCCTTTCCTGCTGTGGCACCAACCCCATGATCCGGGCCATGGCTCGGCGCGAAAACGCGGCAAGCGGTTGTTGTTCCAGCCGGATCTGGCCGGAAGCGGGTTGCAGCCAGCCCAGGAGAAGGTACAAGAGTGTGGTTTTGCCGGCGCCGTTGGGCCCCAGCAGGGCCGTAACTTGCCCCTCGGGAAGTTCCAGGTCGATCCCTGCCAATCGCTCCGGTCCACCGGGATAGGCATAGCGCACTTGCCGTACAGAAAGGGCGCTCATCCGGCCTTCCGTTCCCTCGGAGTGAAGCGCACGAACAACCAGAGAAACAACAGAGCTCCCACCAATGAGGTTAGGATGCCCAGCGGGATCTCTCCGGCCAGTACGGTACGGGCCAAGTCATCGCACAACAAGACGAAAATCGCACCCAGCAACATCGCCGCCGGCAGAGCCCAACGGGCATTGGCGCCCACCAATCGGCGGCTGAAATGAGGCACGATCAAGCCCACCCAGCCTACAATGCCCGACACCGAAACCAGCGCAGCCACCGGTAGTACCGCTGCCAGAAGCACCAGCCAGCGCTCTCGTCCGGGGTGAACCCCTAACGAGAAAGCCGTGGCATCGTCCAACGAGAGCAAGTTCAACCGCCATCGGAGCAAAAAGAGGACCAACAATCCGATCAAAGCGATCGGCAGCACGTACCAAACTTGCTCCCAGCGGGCTCCGCTTAATCCTCCGAGCAACCAGAACACGATTTCCGGCAGTTGCCGCAAGGGATCGGCGACAAACTTCAGCATCCCTACCCCAGCGGAAAATAGGGCAGAAACGGCAATCCCAGCCAGTACCAAGCGCAAAACCCAGCCCCCATAGCGGATGGCACGGGCAAACAGATAGGACAGGAGCAGCCCCAGTATTGCAAACAAAGCCGCCAAACCTTCCGCCAGGGCCAGGGAACCACCAAAGGCAACAATGGTTAAGGCAGAGCCAAAAGCGGCGCCCTGCGATACTCCCAGAAACCCCGGCTCCACGAGCGGATTGCGGAACACCATCTGCATCGCGAATCCGGCTGTGGAGAGAGCTGCTCCCAACAGCACAGCCAGCAGAATGCGCGGAAAACGGAAGTCCCAAACCAAGGCGGCGGCCAACGGATCGGTGGCGATTTGGGAGGGGGAAAGCCAAAACGGTGTCGGATAGCGGCCGAGAAAAAGGGAAAAAAACATCACGAGCAACAGCAGAACAGCCAGCACCCAAATGGTGATCCCAACTGATGAAATCTGCCGGAAACCCGTAGAAATGTCCGAATTGCACGGCCTTCAGTTGTTGCCAACTGGGTTGTTCCGCCAGGGTCTTTCGAATCTGGCCGGCCTCCTGGTTGTACGAGATCAGGAAAATATGATCCGGATTCCAGACAGCGATCTGTTCCAGATTCACCGTGACCCATCCCCCGAAAGCCGCTGCTTCGGACCAGACTGGAATTCCACCAGCCAGTTCCACGACCTTGGTTTGCATCCAGGACATCGGCGGCACCTGAAACGCTGTGGCGCCACCCTGCTGGGAGTAGGTCAGGACCAGGACCCTTGGTTTGTCTGCTTCCGCCAGGCCATTC
>JAPLHX010000016.1 GCA_026389415.1 Coprothermobacterota bacterium
TCGGTTGATCCGGTCCGAAGGATCCATCCGGATACCCCTTGAGATACCCCTTCCTCACCATTGCTGCGATGGAGCCTTGCGCCCAGTGTCCGGTGACATCTGCGAAACCGGAGGGATTGGTCTCGGGAGAGACATTTAAAGCTTTGGCCAGGATAGTGCAGAATTCTGCTCGCGTAATGGTCCGATCGGGTTGGAAGGTGCCGTCCGGGTAGCCCGTGATAATCTTCTTGGCTACCATGGCCAGGATGATTTGCTGGGCCCAATGGCCGCCGAGATCGCGCAACTCTCCGGGCGGGGAAGTGGGGGTCGGAGAGGGGGATTCGCTCGGACTAGCAGTGGGCGTGGGAGTAGGAGACTCGCTTGGTGTGGGAGTAGGAGTCGGGGTGGATGAGGGCCAAACGGAACTGAGGATGATCGTAAGTGTGCTCTTGTTGTTCGCTGCATCCGTGGCTACGATCGAAAAAGTCTGCGGGGTTTCCGAGGTTGTAACCGCTAGTTCGAAATTGCCCGAGGGATCCACAGTCACCGGATTGCCGTTGATGGTGACCGTTGCGCCGATTTCAGTTTGACCCCGAATCGTAAATATTTGACGGATGCCGCTATAGAAGGTTCCGCTTTGCGTGGTTGCCGGATCGAGCAGGATCAATACCGGAGGAGTGGTGTCAAGAATTGTAATGTTTTGGACGTTAACGGTGATTTGAATGGTCTGCCAAACCTCTTGCTGAATTAACAAGTTGTCTGTTGCCAGAGGATGGAGCGTGTAAGATCCATTGGTCGGATTCGTCAGGCGGTATTCCCATCGGGACCAATCCGGCTGCAGAGGAGTACAGAGGCTGGTGGCTGTTCCGGTGGGACCGACGACGACCAGTTCCACTTTGGTGATTTGCTTGTTGTTCGCGCTCGCCGTACCGAGAACGATCACCGGGTTCGTGGTTACGGTGACATTGTTTGCTGGTTCCGTAATGGCGGATACGGGAGGGGTGGTATCCGGTGGCGGCGGTGGTGGTGGGGTATCATCAGCCCACACTGTAGCTGAGCAAAGGACCAGGGCAAAAACAAGCAGAATTCCGATGAACCAATTGCGCATGGTATTCCTTCATTCCTTTCAAGTTTTGTCCTATCTTAGGGAGCATGGATAGAAATCGCAAATGAAGATTTATCTGGCTTTACCCGTGGTAACCGAAAGAGAGGCCGAACTCCCTTCTAGAGAAATCCTGGCTGAGCTTTTCGCGCAGGGGCATTCCGTTCTCACGCAGCATTTGCTCGATCCGATTCACCTCAACCAAGAGCGGGCACGTCCTCGCCCGTTCATATTCCAACGCGACCTTCGTTGGCTAAAAGAGGCCGACCTTTTCGTGGCGGAAGTCAGCCTACCGCCCACCGGGGTTGGTTATGAAATCTGCCAAGCCATGCATTGGGGAAAACCAATGGTCTGCCTGGCGCAAGAGAATCGTTTCGTTTCCGCCATGGTGGAAGGGAATCCGGCCGTCAACCTGATCCGATATGGCTCGAACGAAGAAGCCCGCCTACACCTCCGGACTTGGCTTGTCTCCTTGGCGAAATCGTTTTAACCAGCAAATAGGCAATCAGCATCAGCAGGAAAACCAATGCCAGATAGGGGAGGGCGGCTTGAAAGAACAAGCCCGGCGGGAAAAGACGATACAACAAATACTGGGGGCCTAGCTGACAAAAATCGTTGGAAAAACTGAGCAGGTGAAACTGAAGAAAAAACTGATCAAAGAATAAAACAATCAGTCCTCCGGCTACCAGCAGAAGGACCGCAGAGACCCACACAGTGGCGGCGAACAGGCGCAATGCCTCCCGACCTGCAAACATGAATAAAAGCACAACCAACAGAAAGTAGATTGCTGTTAAACCCTCGGTGATACGCACGAGCAAACCCAGCAACCCGCGAATGTCTGTCAAGTGCACCAATTCCCGATCCGAAAATAGGGATTGCAAGGTGGGATCCAAGGATCCTCCGGCAAAATAGGCAACCAGCATGCGATCCCATTGCGCCAATTGATCCGTATTCTCCCATCCCAACCTGATTTGGCTGCTTTGGTAGAATTGGGCGTCAAATGCCAGCAACGACAAGCCCACCGATGCATAGCATAGGGGGGAAACCAGGGCCAGCAGGATACCGATCACCAAACCGGTTTTAAGCATCAATCCCTAGTTCTCATCGGTCGCTTAGGGGTGGCTCCGTTGGAGAGAGAGGGCTATGGCGACAGTCTGGGTGTGAAGCTGGACAGTATCCTCCAATTCAATGGCATATCCACCGGCCAGGGTAATCACGCAAGGAATTTCGCGCTTAGCGCATTCCACCAGGACCAACTCGTCTCTCTGGTTCATCCCTTTCTTCGTCAGGAGAAGCCCCCCCAATTTGTCATATTTATAGGGATCTGTTCCCGCCAGGTAGAAAATGAAGTCCGGTTTGAAACGAACTACACGATCCATCCCTTGCTCTAGCTGCCGCAAATAATCGAGATCCCCGGTTCCCGCTGCAAGGCCAATGTCCAATGAGCTCTTCTCTTTGAGAGGGTAGATATCTTCTTGGTGAATCGAAAACGTCATCACGCGAGGCTCTTGGGCGAAAATTGCAGCGGTACCATTTCCCTGATGAAGATCACAGTCGACCACAGCCGGTCTCCGGCAAATACCGCGGTTTAGGGCATCTCGAACAGCAATCGCCACATCATTTAAATAACAAAATCCTTCACCATGATCAGGAAATGCATGATGGTAGCCGCCTCCCAGGTGGATGCCAAAACGGTGTTGCCGTGCTTGCTCAGTTGCAAGCACGGTACCACTGACGGAATACATGGCAGAATGGACGATCGCCGTATTGACCGGCAATTCCGACCTCCAAGTCCGGCGGGTCACCCGTATTGCTTTCAAATCCTCCAGGTATTCCCGTTCATGCACGAGCAAAATCAATTCATCGGAGGGGAGACCAGGCTCAAGGAAATCTTCATCGTCTGCCAACTTCCGTTGAACCAACCGTTCCTTGATCAGGTCATACTTCTCCGTTGGAATCACATGGCCTTCCAGCGAGACTCGGTAATTCGGTGAGTGGATAATCTTTCCTTGAAGCATCGCTGTTTTAGGAAGAAACCGATTGGCTGGCGTTGGTGACGGCGCAAAATTGCAGCAATACCCTGCCCTGGATCTGCTTTCCGAGATTCTGGCTGACGATCGGTTCCGCTAACAAAAAGAGCAATCCCGTTCGGCGTGGGATCCGGTTCCCTACTCGCACTTTTGGGGCTGGAACGGATTGAGAACCCTGCGGTTTTCTACTAGATACCCAAGGATTTAATAGCGTATCCATTCCTCTAGTGATGGGGATTTTGTCAAATGTGTCTTTCCTTTGCAAAAAATCCTACAGAAGGCGGATGCCTCCTGTCACGATTGTACCGCTCCAACGATGGGAATTGCCAGATGGCAGCGCGGGCATTGGTTGCGTTGTTTAAGAGGATGCCGGAGGATCCGATATCCACTCCGCTCAATTAGGAGGGACCCGCAGCGAGGGCATAGCGTATTCTCTGCAGGATGAGTGGGCACATTGCCTAAATATACATACCGCAATCCTTCCTCCAACCCGATTTGTCGGGCATGCTCCAAGGCAGAAAGCGGCGTAGGGGAGAGATGCGAGAGTGCGAGATAGGGTATAAAGCGGGTGACATGCCAGGGTGTATCCGGACCCAGTGATTCTCGAATCCAGACGGCAAGCTGGTGGAAGGTCGCATCGTCATCATTGTATGAAGGAATTACATTCGTGACGACCTCCACATGCAAATTCCAGCTTTTTCTCGCCAAACGGGCCGCTTCGAAAATTGGTTTCGGGTCGCTGATGTTTGCGATCTTGCGCCAAAACGAAGGATTCCAACCCTTCAGGTCTACCCGATAGGCATCGATGTTCGGTGCCAAGAGCGCCAAAGCCTCCGGAGTGATATAACCATTTGTAACCACTGCCGCATAGAATCCGCTTTGTCTAGCCAATTGAGCGCCCTCAATCATGTATTCCAACCAGATCGTTGGCTCATTATAGGTCCAGCAAAGCCCATCTACCCGTTCTTCCTGGGCAAGCTGAATGCTCTGCAGTGGGGATA
>JAPLHX010000244.1 GCA_026389415.1 Coprothermobacterota bacterium
TACACGATGACGATGGCGCGGAGAAAGCCTATCGGTCCATCTGTTCCCGACTTCCAGATGCGATGGGGCTCCTGATTGTCCCCATGATCCGGGATGGCAAAGAGGTTTTGATTGGGATCTCCCGCGACCCGCAGTTCGGACCCATCGTCGCCTTCGGTCTAGGCGGAATCTACACCGAGGTCTGGCGTGATCTATCGCTGCGGGTGGCTCCAGTGGACCTTGAGGAAGCTCGGAAAATGATTCGCGGCATCTCCGCCTACCCGATTTTGGCCGGCGTCCGGGGGGAGGCTGCCTCCGATCTTGAGGCCTTGGCAGAAATGATCGTGGCTGTCTCCCAACTGCCATTCCTTGCGCCTGAGATTGAGGAACTCGATTGCAACCCGGTCTTTGTCATGCCATGCGGATTGCTGGTGGGAGATGTGCGCATCATATCAGCCTGCGGCAGCATGAGCTCATAAATTGGGAATGCCACCGATCACCAAACGTCCCTTTGCGCAAGGAAATAGCTAGATCGAAGGAGCGCTCATCACAGGAAGCGCTCGGTCCAGTAATCAAAAAAGGCTGACATTTCGCCAGCCTTTTTGCGACTAAATGCGTTTCGATCTTCAGGCGGTCTTGCTGACCCCCGCTTCCAAAGCCTCGCCAAAAATGGACAAAGCTTCTTGGATTTGATCTGAATTGACGATTAAGGGTGGAATCCAACGGATCACGTTGTCGTAGGTGCCGGCCCTTCCTTCACGACTGCCTTGGCGGTGATTGGATCCGGCTCCCGGTCTGGTTTGCTGAACTCGACTCCAATCATCAAACCTAATCCCCGGACCTCACCGATGCAAGGATATTGTCCCTGCAACTGTTTCAAACCGGTTACAAGCTCTACGCCACGTTGGGTCGTGTTTTCCAGCAAATGTTCCTCCAGGATCGCCTGGATGGTGGCGACTCCAGCGGCGCAGGCCACGGCATTGCCCCCGTAGGTACCACCATGGGAACCCGTTCGCCAGCGAGTGGTGAGTTCTTTCCGAGTAGCGATACCGGAAAGTGGGATCCCTGAAGCCATGCCTTTGGCCATCACAAGGATGTCAGGGACAATACCGGAGTGCTCGCAGGCAAAGAATTTCCCGGTGCGACCGTACCCGGATTGCACTTCGTCTGCCACCAACAGAATGCCGTGCTCGCGGCAGAGGTCCTGCAATTCCAGCAGGAACCGGTTCGGCGGGACGATGTAGCCTCCCTCGCCCAGTTCCGGTTCGATCACCACACAGGCGGTCTCATTGGGGGCAGTTTGGGTCTTGAGCAATCGTTTCAGTTCCTTGATGCAGAAACGAGTGGCTGATTCTTCCTCCATGCCCAACTGATAGAGATAGGGGTAGGGTGCCACGAAAATACCAGGCACCAGCGGCTGATAATGCAAACGATAGCCGATTTTGCTGGTGGTCATAGCCATGGTCAAGTGGGTGCGTCCATGGAAACCTCCCGTAAATACGATTACATTGGTCCGCCCGGTGGCATGCTTGGATAGCTTTACGGCTGCCTCCACCGCTTCTGCGCCACTGTTGGAGAAAAAGATGGTGTCCAAGCCTTCAGGCACCAGCGGAATCAGTTCCTTGATCAATTGCAGGGCTGGTTGATGCAGGACGATATTGATCTGGCCGTGCAACAGTTTAGCCGCCTGCTCTTGGACGGCTTTTACCACTTTAGGGTGGCAGTGGCCCGTATTAGTGACGCCAATACCACAGGTGAAATCGATGTAGCGATGGCCGGCAAGGTCATAGAGGTAAATGCCTTCACCACGTTCCGCCTCCACGCTGAAAATGCGGGTCCAAACCCGACAAAGATGCTCAAGCGGATTGATGGACACGGTTGCTCTCCTACATTTCCTTGATGCCGTACGGAAATCCGTAGGCGGCCATTTTTTCCATGAAGGGTTTGGGCGGGAACGCTTCCGGGCCAAGCACCCCCTTGCCTTGCCAGACTCCATTGGCCAAGAGATCCATCGTGATTACCGGGAAGACTCCGGCCTGCGCGACAACAGCCTGCACGCCGAATTCCCGCATGCAGGTTTCGTTGTCCGCGACTTGATAGAGATAAACTTGGTGCGGCTTTCCATTCTTGGTACCTTTTACCCAGGTTCCGGCTGATGTTTTGCCGGACATCTTGTCCCCCAAGTAGGCGGGGTCGGGCAGGCAGGCTGCCACTACGTCCCGCGGTGCCACCATCACGTCCTTGACCTTGATCGGTTCCTTCTTGTCCAGGCCGAGCATCTGCAGCGTTTTCAATACCTTGATGAACTGATCCCCCAGCCCGTACTTGAATGTGACTCGTTTGCATTTCACCCAACGCGGGATCAGGAGAACCTCTTCATGCTCCACATTGACGCACTCCACCGGCCCGATCCCATCGGGAAACTCGAATGTTTCGGGCTCCGAGAAGGGGGCGGTGGTAAACCAGCCTTTATCCTTTTCCCAGATGACTGGTGCGTTGAGGCATTCTTCGATCGTGGTCCAGATCGAAAAGTTCGGTGCAAAATCGTACCCCCGAACTTCCAGGTTGGCACCGTCACGGATGCCGATTTCTTCGATCTCATCAAACAAATAGTCTTGAGCATAACGGGCGAAGACATCGGCCATTCCCGGCTCGACACCCATTCCTACGACGGCCAGAATCCCCTTGTTTTCCCAGTCTTTTGCTTTGGAAAACTGGTAATCGCCCAGCTTGATGCCTGTCTTGTGATAGGGATCGTTGGGATCCGGCTCCGATAGAGACATCGCCATGTCCATGTAATTGCAGCCAACGGCGAACGCCGCATCAAAAATCGGAACATCGAACACCGGATCGCAGGCGTTCATGATCAAATCGACATTGTATTTACGCGCCAAAGCCTCGATTTGTTCCTGACGATTAGCGTCCACTTTTTCTACCGGGAAACGATTGGAGTTCCCCAGTTTTTGCTGGATCTCTTCTGCCCTGGCCAATCGGTAATCTGCCAGTATCATCTGTTCGCACCACGGTTGACGCTTGCTAAACGTGGCGATTGCTTCTCCCACTCCACCCACCCCTACAAGGAGGATTCTCATTCGCGTTCTCCTTTCAAATCAACTAGACATGCTGCCGCAGGCTGATATGGTTATCGTAGGCTCATTGCTACTGGAAGATGTGCTCTACGGCCTATTCATCTGACGCACGGTATGGATCGACATCGGGCACGCCGGGCTTAATGAACTTGCGCATGAAGAAAAATATGAGCGCTCCGATGAGAATCGCAGCGATGGCGTAACCCACGGCGCCGAGGATTCCTTCCTCGACCACTTGGCTGTAAATCGCGAGACCGATGATCGCGGTCGGCATCAAGGTAAAGACCACCAAACCAAAGTAGCCTCCAGGTATCTTGGTTCGAGGCAGATTCGGTCGACTGAAGCGCAGTTTCCAGAGCGCAGCGAAACACATAAGGATCACCAGCGTGTTCAACAATACGTCCAATACGACCAAGAAGGAGAAAGCCTGCAGCGAGAAGATGGCATAGATCACTCCAACCACGACGATCGCGACCCAAGGAGTTCCATACCTTGGATGTACTTTCACCATCCACTTCGGCATCATTCCATCTTCCGCTAGGGCGAATGGGATGCGGGATCCACCAAGGCTATTGCCAATGAATAGACCGAGCATAGCCAACATGGCAGCCACCGTTACCGAATACCCCAAGAAAAGAGCCAGCGGACTGTCTCGACCGGCGATCTGTTCTCCAATGACGCGGGCGATATCTGGGAACATCCAACCGTTTGTAGCCTGTGGATCGACCCCCCATTCGTTCAACTGGTCGATCGTGATTCCATACTGGGCGGCATAGGCCTCCATGGCCCCGACTTCCGGTTCCGCAGAAGTTGTTTCGGACCCCGGTTCGGAAAGTTCGGGTTCCGCTACAATGGTCGTAATCGCTCCCTCGGGCAATTGATCCGCTGGAATGCTTTCTGCGGCGGGAGCGCTCACTTCCACCGATGAGACATCCTCAGTCCACAGAAGATACTTTTGATCCGCTCCTGCTCCACCATAGAGACCGGCGACAGTAGGCAGGGCATACGTCAGAATCGTGGCGACCAACACTAACACCATGGCCTTGCTATAGGTTTTCTTGGGTTTGATAATTTCGTCTCCCGCAACAGTTGGAAGCTCCCACCCCATGAAGTTCCACATCACGATGAATAGCCCGACACTAAAGGCTCCGGTCCAGTCTTGGCCTTCGCTGAAGAAGGGGAGGGAAGCTGTCGTGCCGCCAGCGATCCAATTATAGATCCCTAAAACAGACATGGCCGCTAGAGGAAGCAAAATCAGCACACCGATCCAACTGGAAGTTAATCCTGCCAATCGAGATCCTCGAACCTGAAGCCAGCTCATCAGCAGGATTACCAAGATTGCCACCAACCAGGAAAGCAATGGCCCGGAAAGAAAGGTGGAGCCGATTTGCCAGCCATTACTGAGTTGAGGAATGAAGAAAGAGAGGTAGGAAGCGAACAGAAGCGGATAAATGGAGGTATCAACCCAGGAAACGATCCAATTCATCCAACCCGCCAGGAAGCCTGGAAGAGGCCCAAATGCTTGCTTGACCCAGTGGTAGTAGCCTCCCTCTACCGGCATCATCGATTGCAGCTCCCGTACCATCAGTATGTTCGGAATGGAAAAAATAATCGGCGTAGCGATCAACATCAGTAAAGCCAGTCCGGGACCCGAACTACTGATCAATTGCTCGTAACCGAATGAGCCGCCGCAGACGGTGAAATAGATCAGACCGAATAAGGGAAGCAACGTTAGGGATCTTTTTAGGCGCTTTGCTTGAGAAGCTACATAAGAAGCTTTGTCACCAGAATCCAACACTTTCTTGAACCCCCTTTCCTTTTTTGCCTTCGCGTAGAGCCAGGCTGAAACAAGTCACCCCCTTCGTTTGAGTTAATAAAGGAAAATCGAGAAAAGGACTGAAGCTACATCCCCTCCAAACCCTGATGGATGTTTCACTGATCCACTTCCTCGAGGGATCGAAAACCCTCTCTTCCATTGAAAGGCTGGAAGCGGCCCGATTGAGCTCATTCTATATCCATCAACGACATGTTGAAAAGGGGAAGCTTACACTTCCCACGCTCTGTGCTCGTTTCCCCGCCAACAGGACAGCAGGATTTTTTCAACAGACGGATTTGGAAGATGGAAAGCATCCCCAGAGCGGGCTAGAAGTTGTTTTGCGGTGTCCTCAGAGGTTTTAGAACCGTTTGGTGGTGACTAACATCCGAGGATCCAGGGCATCGCGCAAGCCATCGCCCAGCAAATTAAATCCCAGCACGGTCAACATGATCGCCAGACCAGGGAATAGGACCGGCCACCAAGCCCCCACGGTCAGGAATTTGTAGGAATCCGACAGCATGGCGCCCCACTCCGGTTGGGGAGGTTGGGCGCCCAGACCGAGAAAACCAAGAGCAGCGGCTTCCAGTACGGCGGTGGCAATGTTAAGGGTAGCCTGCACAACCAACGGAGAGAGCCCGTTCGGCAGGATATGACGGAACAGCACGCGAAAGGGGCCGGCTCCAATGGCCTGGGCCGCGGAAACGAATTCCCGTTCTCGCAAGGAGAGCACCATCGATCGGGCAATACGGGCATACCCTGGAATGGATACGATGCCGATGGCAATCATGGTGTTGCCCAACCCCGGGCCCCGCGCTGCCACGATACCGATGGCCAATAGAGTCGCGGGAAAGGCCAACAGAATGTCCATCAGGCGCATAATGACGGAATCCACCCAGCCCCTTAAGAAACCGGCGATCATCCCCAATACTGAGCCAACTCCCAAGCCAAGAGCCACAGCGACCAACCCCACTTGCAACGAAATTGGAGCACCGTGCGCCACTCGACGAAATACATCTCGCCCCAGTTGATCCGTGCCAAACGGATGAGCCCAGGAGGGCGGCAGCAGTTTCTCTGGCAGGTTGGAGTCGCTTTTAGCGTCATAGTACCAGAAGATTGGCACGCATATCGCTACCAGTACGAAAAAGAGAATCACAAAAAAGCCGATCCGAGCGGAGCGGTAGGACCACATCCGGCGTACGGCCTGACGGAAAAAGGAGTACTTGATATCCAGCGCGCCGACATCTAGGGGAACAAGTTCAGCCATGAGTTATCCTCTTTATTGGTACCGGATCCGCGGATCCAGGAAAGCATACGAGATGTCAACCAGCAAATTTACGAAAACATAGATAAAGGTGATCAAGAGAGCGACGCCTTGCACGATCGGATAATCCCGGGCCCCAATGGCACCGTACAGCCAGCGACCGATACCGGGCCAGGAAAAAATGGTTTCGGTCAGGATCGCTCCGGACAGCAAGGCGCCCACCTGCAGGCCGATGGTCGTCACTACCGGCAAGAAAGCGTTTTTTAGTGCGTGGCGAAACAGCACCGTCCGCTCGGCCAGTCCCTTCGACTTGGCCGTGCGGATATAGTCCTGGGTCAATTCCTCTAGCAGGCTGCTGCGAGTCATGCGGGCGATGATTGCCAAAGGAATGGTGGCCAATGCCAACGATGGAAGGATCAGGTGGCTCATACTGTTGCCCAAGGCCTTCCAATTACCATCAATCAAGCTATCCAAGACCATAAAACCGGTATGGGGAATCAGGGTGATAGTGGGATCCAGGCGGCCGGAGAACGGCAGCCAACCCAGCCAGACGGAAAATACAAATGCCAACATCAACCCTAACCAAAAAACAGGCATGGAAACCCCAATCAAAGCGACGAACATCGCCAAGGTATCGAAAATGGAGTTGCGCCGGGCCGCAGAGATGATCCCGGCAGGCACTCCGATCAAAACTGCGAAGATCATGGCCCACAAAGCCAGCTCAGCCGTGGCCGGAAGTTTCGCCCGGATCTCGTCCATCACCGGGGTGTTGGAGCGAATGGAACGGCCGAAATCTCCTTGTACCACTTTGCCGACATAGAGGAAATACTGCTCCCAAATCGGTTTATCCAAACCCATTTGTTTGCGTACCCGCTCCACATTCTCTACGGCCGCTCGTTCCCCCAGGATGGACAAGACCGGATCGCCAGGGATCAAATGGATGAACATGAACACAATGATGGAGACACCAATCAATACCGGAATCAGAGAAACTATTCTTCGAATGATGTATGTGAGCATGGGCTCCTTTGGAAGAAAGAAGCCCCGCGGGCAATCGCCCGCGGGGCTTGAAAGAGCTTAGGGTTTTGGTGCGACCGTAACAGTGTTGTAGATCTCAGTGGAAGTGGGGTTGGCGACATAGCCGGAGACCTGTGCCGAGAACAACAAAGGCACCTGGTTGTGAGCGATGAAAATGCGAGGGCAGTCATTGTGGATCAAGACCGCGGCTTGCTCGTAGAGAGCTGCCCGCTGGGCTTGGTCTGCCACTTTCTGGGCATCGGTGAGCAGCGTGATCAAATCTGGGTTGTTGTAATTGCCTTCGCCGGGACGCGGCGAGCCATAGTGGAAGAATAGGAAGTTGTCGGGATCACCATTGTCACCGGTCCAGCCCAGCATCCAGCAGCGGAACTTTCCGTCGCGGCGATCAGACAGGTAGGTGCTCCAGTCCTCCGTTTTCAGACTGACGTTCACCAGGCCGGTCTTGCTCCAATCTGCAGCGATCGCTTCCGCAATACCCTTGGGATCGGGGAAGTAGGGCCGGGGGTTAATCATGTACCAGAAATCGAAGGTCAGCTTGTTGCTTTCGCTGTAGCCGGCTTCCGTCAGCATGGTCTTGGCCCCTGCCACATCGAAGGGATAATCCGTCAGGTCCTTGTTATAACCCCACAGAGAGGGAGGCAGGAATTGGTTCGCTACAAGTCCGGTTGCGCCATAGAAGGCCTTGACGATTGCTTCTTTGTCGATGGACATCGCCAGTGCCTTGCGCACGTTCACGTTGGCGAATGGATTGGTCGGGGTATTGGTGTTGTCAAACAAGATGGTTCCGACGTTCATCGCCGGTCGAAGCAGTACTTGCAGAGCCGGATCGATCTTGGCAGCAGCGGCGTCTTCTGCGGTTGCGCCTTCCATGCCGTGAATCTCGCCCGATTTCAGCGCCAGATATCGAGCGGAGTTGTCCGGAATCACACGGAGGATCACGGTCTCCAAGTAAGCTTTCTGGCCCCAATATTCTTCATTCCGAATCAAGGTCATCTTGTCGTCCTTGGTCCATTCTTTCAGCTTGAAGGGACCGGTACCGACGGCCGGGTATTGGGTGGATGTACCGTAATTCTCTGCGCCCTGGCTCTTGATCGCTTCCGGAGAGGCAATGGCAAAGCAGAACATCGCCAGGGTGCTGAGCAAGGGGGAATAGGTCTGAGACAGGGTCAGCTTGATGTTGTAATCGTCCACCTTCTCGATGGACTTCAGGATTCCTCCCTCGCCGGCCTTGAAGGCGTTGAACATGGAGCTCCAGTACTCGAACGTCCCTCTATGGTAGGGGTTGGCCTCATCCCACCAGCGCTCGAAGTTGAAGATCGCGGCATCGGCGTTGAAAGGTGTGCCGTCGTGGAACTTGACCCCCTGACGCAGCGTGAAGGTCCAGGTCAGATTGTCCGCGGAAACCGTCCAGCTTGTAGCCAAACCCGGTTTTATGACGGTGGTCGATCCCTCGAACATGGTCAGGGTGTCATAGATGTTTATGGTCGCCCGAGCGGACTCACCATCGGTGACTTCGGCCGGGTCAAGCTTCACGCTATCTGCGCCGCGAGCAAAGATGAATGTGGTCTCGGTCACCACCGGCATCATCCGCACGCCGATCACGGCGGTCTCTGCCCGGGAGAGGTTGGCCAACGGTCGGAAGTTGCCGCTGGGATCACCCTTCATCAAGCCTTGGTTGATGGCCACGGCTACGAACAAGGTTGCCCATTCCGACACTTGATCCCAATCCTTGATTTGTTCCTTGATGTTACCCAATTCACCCATGCCAATGGCGGTGGTTTCATCGATTCCTTTAGCTTT
>JAPLHX010000072.1 GCA_026389415.1 Coprothermobacterota bacterium
CAGCCGCGCACACTTTGCACCTCGTCCAGAAAAAGATACGTCTTGCCCTCCGGTTTCAGGAAGGTCGTATAGGCGCTCAACAGCCGGTTCATGAATTCCGGAGTAAGTTCGCCAAAGAAACGGGGATCTTCAAAGTTGACGTAGAGGGTGTTTTGGCGGGGGACTCCTTCGGTAATCAGACGTTTGATCAACTGATTCATGATCGTCGTCTTGCCGCTCCGTCTGGGACCGATCAGGGTGACGGCCAGCCCATCCTGGGCGAGGCGAAAGATCCTCTCCAGGTATGCTCCCCGCTCAATGCCGCAGAAACGGTCCTCCCGCCAGAAATTGACGTCCAGCAGGATTTCGATGATCTTGTCCTGGGTGAGATTCATTGTTATGTCCAACGCATCGGTTATTTTCTATGCTTTATAACCGAAATAACATTTATTATCAAGCGTTCATTGGAAACTGCCACTCTTATCTTTAATTAGTGGCTCTCCCCGATTTCACACAGGCATCGGGTGAGGCTGCTCTCATTCCGATAGCTGCCGCAAGATTGCGCTCACTTCTTCTTGGAGGACAGGCAAGTCTTCGATTGCCGTGAGCCATACCGTATCGAGGTCTACGCCGAAGTAGTCGTGGATGAGTTTGTCTCGCATTCCGGCAATGTCATCCCTATCCAGCAGATAGCTTTGGGCCTTGGCGATCGCGTCGAGAACGTGTTGGAGATAGACCGTGTCATCGCGCTTCATAGATCACATCGAGCTCGCGCATGATCCGGTCATGCAGGTAGGGGCTGAGGGCGGCTTCGGTGAGCAGATCTACCTTGCGTCCAAGCGTGAGCGCGAGCTGACGCTCAAGAGCAACGAGCGCTAGCAGGCTCTTGCGCTTGGAAAATTCCACGATCAGGTCAAGATCACTCTGCTCGTTTGCTTCACCTCTGACCATCGAACCAAAAATGCCGATCTTGACCACATCGTTCTGGCGGCACGCCTCTATCAATTTGCGGGTGTCGAAAGGGTACTTGTTCATGACTCACATTCTACCCCAATTCCGCAGTACGGGTGAGTCGCTGTGGGTCGGATGACGATCTGATAATGCAGCCACAATTGCAGCTGCGCCTCAAAACCTCCCGCAGCCCACAGCACGACCGACGCAGCCGTCAGGTGGAAGACCGTGTCAGGCACTGCCCCTGCCACTCACAACCGGCGACCAAAAGATGGCAAACCATGACCCATGCCATCCTACCGCCTCGCGGTAGGCTCTGACCGATCTCCATCTCGCTGTCCCGCATCAAAGTGTTTCTTGGCGGGCGTTGGTTTCTTCAGGACTTGCGGATTTTGTCGGTGAACTCCTTCAATCTGGCCGGGAAGCTCCGTCTTCCGGTGGAGAATCGCCAGGCGGCAAAGGTGGCCACGGGGGGCTTGGCCGCCAGTTTTTCCAGCTCTGCCATTGTTCCCTTGCCACCAATCAACCCGAATGTGCAGAAGAAAGCCAGTTTCGGCAACCGGCCTTCGAAGCGCTTCAGGTATGCTCGCACCGGCGGAGTGGGGGCATTGCCCCAGACCGGGGTTCCGATCACGATCAGGTCAAACTGGCCGGGGTTTTGTTTGGGCGGCTGGATTTCAGCCACCTTCTGATTCGAGGCGAATCTACCCTGGGGTAAGATCTCCTCGATCGGGCATCCGAGCGAACGGGCGATGGCTTCCCCCACCTTCCGGGTGACCCCGCCACGGCTGAAAAACACTACGAGTATCTTTTTAGTTTCCATGATGCTGATCGTAGCACAACCGAAACATCGAGACCGCAGGACGGCGCGTCTCGATGCAGCCGATCCCAGTGTCTAGGCTCCAAACGTGCGCTGCGTGGACCCCATTTGCTTTGCATCGCTATGGCGGGCTTGGGCGGAAATCTATATACAATCTTGCCTTTGTCTTCATCATTTCTTCATCTGGGTTTGTCATGATCGAGGCGAACGAAGCGAAAGGAGCATTCGAATATGATGGGTTATGAACGGATGATAGGTTACGGTGGACACGGGTTCGGCTGGGGTGGGATGATCTTCGCCGTGGTAGGCGGACTCCTGCTGCTGGCGCTGGTGATTTGGGCGGTGATGACGCTGGTGCGCAACTCCCGCCGCAGTTATCTGGCAGGCCCGATGACGATGTGCACCCACGGTCCTTCTCACGGTGGAGACGACCGAGCCCTGGCGATCCTGAAGGAACGCTATGCCAAGGGCGAGCTGACCAAAGAGCAATTCGACCAGATGAAACGGGATTTGATGGACTAAGGCTTTTTCCCCTCCTTTTTGGTGAAGCCCCCGCTCTCGACGGGGGCTTTTGTTATGGCAAACCAAAAGGCGCCCTGGTGGAAACGGGCGCCTTGGGTTCCCTCCGGCAGTGCCGGGGGGTCGGTGGGATGATCCTATGCTTGCTGGGGGCGGGCAGTGAGTTGTGTCCGGCGCTCGGGGCGCTCGGAGCGCTCGTAGCGCAGGGGATGCAAGTCTCGTTTCAGTTGAGCCGTCCGTTCGTCAATCGTGATCCAGCTCGTGCCGCTGGGGGTGATCCTTTCCATCTGCTCCATCATCGTTGCTGCCATTTCCGTGCCCTCCTGTTTTTTTTCTGTGGTTATTGTCGTCGTCAGGAGGAAACCTATCAAATACTTGGTAAGTATTGCCATCACTATTTTCATATTTAGCCAGGGGAGACGGTTCCAACCACTCAAAACCTTTCTTGGCGTGTGAAGTTTGGGGAAAGATGGAAGTCGTAGTCCAATACTGCGCGAATGGCGTAGGGCAGAAAGATGGGCTGCCTTCCCTAAGACGAAGGCATTATGATTGGTTGGCGGAGGAGGTCGGCGTCAACTTCTTTCCGGACCGGTTTGGATGGTGCGTTCTGTATTAGTGGCCACCCACTAGACGCGCAATCACGACCGTGATCAGCACGAGCGAAATCGCTGCCTGCAGCATCATCAGGAACTTCGCGCGACGGCGCAACGGCGTTTCGGTGGTTGGGCCAAAGGTCAGGTTGGTGTTGAAGGAGATAAAAAGGTAATCGAAAAAGCCGTGCTTTCTCGGTTGGTTGTCGGAAGCATTGGCGGAGGTCGGAAACAGGAACGCTCCCCCGGAGCTGGTGATATCGAACGCCCAATAGACGTTCCCGAAAACCAGGGTGTCCAAGGCGAAGAACAGGGCAATGTCCCACAGTGTGACTAGAGGTTGACCTTGCTTGGCGCTGGAATCAAAAACCAACAGCGACAAAAACAGCAACAACTGCAAGATAGCGCAGCCCACGTAAACAGCGGTGATGGTTTTAGCCAACCGGATCCAGCCACAGGCGATGGCGACGAGCACGAGGCAAACCAGCAAACCGAAAAGGCAGCCGAAAATCCATTCCGCTATCCCCAGCACACGCTTGGATATCTCCAGGGCAGCACCGACGGTGAGCGCCCAGCCGACGGAAACTTGGCAGAGCCAGGTTACTAAGAGCGCGAACCAGACGACCAGTCCGCTACGGCGATCGGCCGAGTGGGTCAGTTGGCTCATTTTCGTTTATGCCGGGAGGATTGGATCCGGTGCAGGAACCCGGGCGGCTACGTCATCTGCCGGTAGTAGGCCACCCCGACCAACAGGACCACCGCATTAATGATGGTGATCCACCAGATGAACTGCCCGTCCACCAGGTCCCCGATCAACCCCAGCACGAAGAGCACGGCAAACAGCCATACGCCCCAACGGCGCATCTGGAAGTAACCGATCAACGGCAACCAGTGGAGGAGCACCAATGCCAACCAAAGGATGCCACCGACAAGGCCCAACCAGCCAAACGCGAACGACATCCCCAACACGCCGAACACGGAGAAGATGAACAGCAGACCGTACCAGAGAAATCCGACAGCGCAGATCAGCCAGATTAGTGTAGGTCTTTGTGAAACAGGCGTTAAAGGTTGGTTCATGGAGATTCCCTCCTTGGCGAAACCGAATTCGAATGCTGTAGCTAGATCATTGTAGAAAGACGGCCAAGCGATTGTCAATCCGGCCTTGGTCAAACCTCATCGCCGGCCACGGAGGGTGCAGTCGGCCGAAAACTCGTAGCCGGTCGGTCTGCCGCAAGGGAGAACAAAAAAGGCCGCCCGCAAGGGGCGGCCTTTTTTGTTGGTTTGGATCCGGGGAGTGGTTCGACGCTACCGTCCGCCCATCATCCGGTCGAGGAAGACAGCCGTCTCGGCGCGGAAGGCAGAGGTGTTGAAGTAGTAGGTGTAGGTGCCGGGGCCGGCATCGGGCCAAGTGATCTGGTGCGGATCGTCGGGGACTTTCAGGATCCCGTACTGAATGGCCGTGCCGACATACTGATAGTACCAGCAGGTGGCCGCGGTGAAGGGGCGCAAGTCGTAGTTGGCAATGCCGGTGGCCGGTTCTTCCGCTACATAGAGGGGCGAGGCGCTGACCGGGTTGACCAGGGGCCAGCCCTGGGCGCGGGTGATGATCGCAAAGATCTGAGCTTCGGTGACGGATTCGCGCGGGCGGAAGGTGCCGTCGGGGAAACCGGTGACCAGTCCTTTGTCCAGCGCGACCTGGATATAGGGCCAGGCCCAGGCGTCATCGGGGGACAGGTCGGGGAAGGGTGGGCGGCTGATGCTGGCCGGGATGGTGTAACCCATGGCCAAGTCGATCATCTTGCAGAACTCGGCTCGGGTCACGGGCAGCTCGGGCTTGAATGTGCGGTCGGGATAGCCGTTGACCACCCCGGCCTTGACCATGGCCATGATCTCGTTGTAGGCCCAATAGAAGCTAGGCACGTCCGGGAAATTAATCACCGGTGGCGGTGGCGTGGAGCTGATATAGACCCCGGCCGAGCTGGAGAATTGGCTGCCGCTGGCCGTGAAAACAGCCATGTTGGTGAGCGTCTTGCCCGCGGTCACTCCCGGGGCGATGGTCACGCTGACGATCATTTGGAAAACCTGTTGCGCCGACAGATAGCCGATGTTCCAGGTGTAGGTGTTGCCGCTCTGGCTGCTCGGCAGGGGACTGAAGGAGGGGGTCGTCAGGTTGGGATCCAGCGTATACACCAGTACGGCGTTGGCGACACTGGAGTTGGACACGTTATTGGCGATCACGGTGAAGGTCACCTTACTCCCTGCGGCGGCGTTCGCCGGATCCACTTTCTGGGAAAAGGTGAACTGGGGAGCGGTGACGGTCACGGCAGGCGATTGGGCACTGGTGTTGATCGGTAAGTTCCCGGGATTGGTGCGGCCCTGGAAGTTCACCGAGTTGATGATGGTGGTGCCCGCCGGGACGTTGGCGGCCACCTGCAAGTCCAGTGTCATCTGCAGGGATTGGTTGGGGTAGACGTTGCCCACAAACCATTGCACCGTGGACCCATTGAGCACACCCCCCCCGCCGGCTGCGACGAACACCACGTTGGAGGGCAGGACCACCTGGAAGAAGGCTTGGGTGATCTGCGGGTTGTTATTGCTGCTGAAACTGATGGTGTGGCGGAAGGTGCCTCCCGGCGCCACCGCGGTGGGATTGACCCCCATCGTCAGTGTATAGACCGGCGCCGGCGCATTCCTCACCAGCACCGGTAGAGCGGAGTCCTGGTTATCGGGCAATCCGGCCGCGGAGACTCTGGCCGTGTTGTTGATCTGGTAGCCGTCCGGTGCACTGGGGGAAACCTGCACCGCCAGGCTGATGGTGTATTGTTCCCGGGGACCAAGCGGGTCGCGCAAGGTCCAGGTGAGGGTGTTGCCTGTAATGGAGGGACCGCCGATCTGGCCCACCTGCGGGATCAGGTAGCCGTCTAGGCTGTCCACCACGCGGATGTTGGACACCGGCTGGTCGTTGGGGTTGGTGATCGTGATGTTGTAGTTGAAGCTGTCCCCGGCGTTGATCTGGCTACGGTCGGCCTGCTTTATGATCGTGAGGGGTCCCAGCGGGCCGCCGGGCACGGTCAGGTTGACGTAGTTTTCCGGGTTCAGCGGGAATCCGTCCGGCTGCATCAGGGTGAAGCGCGCAGTGACGGCAATGGTGGAGTTCGGCTGGGGATTCACCACGCGGAAGTGAGCGTAACCCGAGAGCTCGGCTCCCGCCGGTAGCTCCATGTCGGGCCAGACAATCATCACCTGGCCGGCGCCGGCATCGATCCGCAATCCCGGGCTGACGTCGACGATGGCGAGAGGCTCCCCGGGGCCCGGGTTGGGATTGGGGATGAATTGCAGCGTCTGACTGAGCGTTTCCACATTAGTGGTGAACGAAAAGTCGAAACAGACGATGGTGCCTTGACTGACCTGGTCAGGGGAAGCCGTCAGATAGTTCCACGACCCGCCCGGGTTGATTAAACCGACGGCAGCGACCGGCCGGGCCATTGGCAGCACCATCAAGGAAAGCAAGAATAATCCAGCCAATCCAGCCACGGCTGCTTTCTTGCAGAAAACAAGCCAAGAGTTCTTCATTCCAGCATACACCTCCAAATTGATTAGAATGGATATATTATACCGCATCCCAGCCCGATAATTTCATTTTGCTCATTTTTTTGTGTCCCGAACTCGGTTATCGACCGGTAATGAGACATTCGTTCCCCTGGGGAAACTGACCGACCGCTCCCTAGGGATTCAGCCAGACCCACGCCAGGCCGGGGGCCAGGGCTCGCATCCAGAAGGCGCTCTTGGCCGGGAAAACGGTCCCACTGGTGAGGGTGATATAGCTACCGCCAGCCCAGGCGAAGAAAGGTCTCGCCAGTAGGCCGGCAGTGATGGCCTGATCCAAAGTCCAGAGGTTCGCTCCCTGTCGGATGCGCACCTCCTGCCAAGGGATGTCGCGCGCGTAGGCATTGCCCAAGAGGTTCCAGCCATTGGCCAACGGCGTATTCCAGGAGGCTTGGGCGGGGGGTGCACCGCTCAGGGAGAAGGTCGTCGCCGGGCCTTTCAGCCAGAGGCCTTGGCCGGGGACCAACGTAAGCTGGGTGCGGTCCAAATAGTGGTTGGCAAAGGCGTCCCAGGCAAACAGCGACCAACCGGCCGGGAACAGTTCCTCCGCCTTGGCCGGCCACAGTTGCAGGGGCACCGACAGCAGGTTCCAGTTGGGCTCCAGGAAATAGCCCAAGGTGGTCTGGTAGGTCAGCCCCCAGCAGTCGTTGCGCGTCCGGTCGTCGGGAAACCCGCTTTGTCCTCCCGGCTGGAGGTACTCTCCGCCGTAGATCAACACTTGGTCGCGAAGGGAGTCGTAGGCCATGCCCAACCCAACCTCTGCCGGCGGTTTGACCGCGCACGGCAGTTGCGACCAGCGGTTGCTGCCGGGATCATAGACCCAGGTATCGGCAAGGGCGGAATAGCCATATTGATCGATCCAATGTACCCCGCCGAAGAGCACCGCCTGCTTGCGCAGCGAGT
>JAPLHX010000111.1 GCA_026389415.1 Coprothermobacterota bacterium
ATCAGTTCCTATTCGTCTATTGCGGAAATGGCAACCTCTTCTTATTCAGCTATGGCCTAATTATACCGAGTGTGATCGAGATCAGACGATGTGGAAAGCAGATTGAAACCGGGGTCAGACTTCAAAACTGAATCCTTCTTCCCCGTGAGGTGACTTGCTCGATCTCCCCTTGGTATTCCATCCGCAGCGGCAGGGACCGGGGTTTGAGAACTGACCCCAAGCTCCTTAGATTCGCAGCGATGCTGTAGAAACGTCACTGGGAGACGCCTAATGAGCAGCCTGTCCCCTGTTTGCTCTTTTTGCTGCTGTCCCCTTTTTGCTGCCAGATGCATCGGCTGGTTATATGTTCACTTGCGTTGGATCAGCTTGGCTGCATCGGTGCAGTACAGCGCGAAATCGTGATATGTGAGATTGAAGCAGATCCAGCTATTCTTGAAATCCGGCCCAGACATCCAGTCAACAGCGCCCTTGACGGTCGCGGGCATGATCGAGATATACGATCCTTCCTGGTAGATGCCAAGCTTGATGGCGGCGGACGCAGCCCTTTCTCGACTTGTGAACGCCAGGAGTGCGGGCGTGGGATTCACTCCCTTAGGAAACACCCATTCCACGGGGACTCGCCGGTTTTCGGGCTGACAGAGAAAGAACCACTGCTCCAGCGAGAATAACTGACGGTAGAGCTCGCCGATGAGTTCCTCGGATCGCTGGGATCGCATTCTAGCCACGATTGAATCAAACGGATCGTCCGCTCTTTCGCCGATCACGGACAGGACTGCATCGATGGCTTGAGCCACTGTCTGATCGAACACGCTGCCTTTGTCCCGTGTCCACTGCGCGAAGCCGTCTTCGAACCGAGAGTCAAGCTCGACTCCTGATTCGATGTGATACAACACGCTTGCATCCATGGCTTCGCATGAGAACGGCATATGGCCGATTACTAGGGGATCGCCTGTAGAGGGTGATACGACCCCTTCCAACATGACGTGAATCACCGATGGCTTAAGAAATCGTCTCAGAATCCTCCCGATGACGAGCGTCGAGTCTCGGTCCTGTTCGCGCGTGCGGTAGGCCCAGCGCTGACCAACATCGTACTCAAACATCCTGACACCACCTCGCTCTTAGCGCATGACGTATAACAATAATGAAACGGATCCGCATAAAATGCGGAGTTCTGGTTGCCTGTCCGCAAAACATGCCTTGGAGCCTGCTGCTCAACTCTGCTCTTCCTGCTGTCTCATGCCTCATCTTACCCTCCTTCACCCCACCGTTTCCTCCCTTGCCTGATCCGTGAGACTTACCCAGGCTGACCATGACTGTTCTCTGTCGGTCAGATGCTCCCCGCTGCCTCCCATGTGCCTACTGTGACGGCTTGTAGAGATGGAGACAGTCCTCGGGCTGCGATCATTCCCTCCGTTCTTCTACTCGTGTCAAGTCATTTCACCAGGGTACCAAACCGAGGATCGTCGCCCCGCCAAGGCCTGTCCTCTAGCGCAGGCACTTCAGCGCCGGCCGGGCTCCCCCGCTCGTTTGTCGCGCAGTTCGTCCAATAGCCCCGGCGTGATGCGGGAGATGCCACGCTTGCGCGCCTCCGCATTGACCCCGGAAAGGACTTGCTTGAGGAACAGGCGCGGCACCCCGGCCAGTTTCGCGCAGGCCTCCGGCTCCCACTGGATGTCCGGGTCCAACCGCTGCGCCTGGTAGAGGACTGTCGAGGCGTCGCTTCCTTTGCCCTTGGGAAGGCCGATGGCAAAGGGACGGCCATGACGGCAAAACCAGAACCGGGAATCGTCTCGATAGCCATAGTCCACCGGCAAAGACGGGAAGCGCCCCCCAGCCAAGAGAGAGTCGCGCCAGCGCTTGGGCATGACGATCTTTTCGATCCGCAGGAGGAAGTGCGACTCGTCCGGCGAGGGGGAATCGTCGTGTGCGGGGTCCCAGGTGCATTCGAAGACCTGCACCGATTCTTGCACGATCTGGGGATAAGGAGTGGAGCCCATCATCTCCCGGCAGGAGGTTCGCAGGGTGAAGACGCTGCCTTTCATCTTCTCTGCCGTCTCATCCCCCGGGAAGCCCAGTCGGACACAACTGGCGAGAAAGCGGCGCCGGGCGGGGATAAAGTTCAGGGCGGCTAGACCCGTCCGCCGAATGTTACCGGCTGTGTTGCTGCTACTGCGCGTGATCAGCATCATGGCATGACCGCCGGCAATCATGTGGGGGAAGCAGAGCGAGTAGGGGCCAAGGTTCGTCTGGCCATCCTCAGCCAGTGTGCTGACCAGCACCACCGGCATCGGGAAAAAGCTGGAGGTTTGGTAATAGTTGTCCAGGATGCGGACTTCCTGAAAATCCTCGTTCATCGCAGGCATCTCCCATCTTTAATCTTTCGTCTTCCCACAAGATGCGCACCCGGGAAGGAGGAAAAGAGGCTCCGCGCTATTTCAT
>JAPLHX010000309.1 GCA_026389415.1 Coprothermobacterota bacterium
GTTTTGATCCTGGTGTTCGCTATCTTGTTGCAGGCCGGTTTTGGCACCGTTTCGGCCGGGTATCGGGGCGTGGTGTTGCGCTGGGGTGGCACGACCGATCGCGTACTACCGGAAGGATTCTACATTGTAATGCCGATTGTCGACTCCGTGCAGTTGATGCCTACGCAAGTGGCAGCGTACACTTCGGAAGTATCCGCCGCATCGCAAGACCTGCAAGACATTCGGACACAAGTCACCATCAACTACTCCTTGGAAGCGGAAAAAGTGGGATGGATCTGGCAGAATCTCCGGGATCAATGGGAACAGCGCGTGATGAGCCCTGCCGTACAGGAGTCCGTGAAAGCCGTAACCGCGAAGTTCCCTGCTACCGAACTGATCACGCAGCGCGCCACTGTAAAACAGCAAGTCGAGGAAAAATTGGTGGCGCGGCTGGAACAATATGGCATCCGCGTCTCCGCCGTTTCTCTGACGGACTTCTATTTCTCTCCGGAATTCTCCGCTGCGATCGAAGCCAAAATGGTAGCTTCTCAGAAGGCGCAGGAAGCGGAATACAAGCTTCAGCAGGTCAAGATCGAGGCCGAGCAGAAGATTGCGGAAGCGGAAGGAAAGGCGAAGGCTCTACAGATCGAATCAGAAGCTTTAATGACTAATCCTCAGATCTTGACCATGCGCATGATCGAAAAATGGGATGGGATCATGCCCCAGGTTCTGATGGGGGACCAAGGCGCCTTGCCGGTGTTCGATATCCTCAAGGCAACGACGCCTTAGTGGCTGGGACGGTGATCCAACTTTCAGGCTTTCCAAGCACCTGAGGGCATCGCCTTAAAACCAAAGCACCCAGAAATGGAGAAAGGCTGACTTTAGTCAGCCTTTCTCCATTGGTTTGTGAGAGAGTAGCTACTTTTTCTTGGTTTCTTCGGCGATATGCTCCATCTTTAGTGCAACAATGTCCAGCCCTAAGCGTTCCTCGTCATGGCTGATCCGGAGTGCGCCGGCTACCCGCAAGGCGTAGAAGATGGCCAAGCCGGCTGCTGTAGCCACCAAAGCAACCACGATCGTTCCCACCAATTGAGAGAGGAAGTTGACGCCGCCCAGGCCTCCCAGGAAAGTGTAACCGGCAATGCCGCAGGCAATGCCACTCCAGGCGCCGACCAGGCCATGCAAAGGCCAAACGCCAAGCGCGTCATCCAAGTGGATCTTCTCCGTGATCAAACGGTAACTGAAGAGAAACAGCGCACCGCCCAACAAACCTATCACCAAGGCCGCCAAGGGGTGGAAGACATCCGCCCCGGCCAATACTGCGATCGCTCCGGCTAAAATGGAATTCTGACGGATGTGCCAGTTTTCTTTTGGTCGAAGAAACATGGCCAAACCGCCGCCCACGATACCTAAAAGAATATTCATCGGCACTAGCGCCGTAGCTTTGCTCAGATCACCCGCATAACGGGAAAAGGCGATCCCGATCAGGGCCAACGCCACTAACCAATTCCCCACGGAATAGAGCAAAGGGGAATGCGGTACAAACTCGAGTGGCTTGCCGTCCTTGCTGTAACGTTCCAATCGGGGACCGAGCACCAGCACACCGCCCAACGCTGCAAATCCCGCCAGCATTTGGATGCTGACGGCGCCACCCCAATCGTGGAAATCAGCGAGTCCAAGCCAGGATTGCAGAATTCCGGTTTGACCATTGATCCAGGAGAGATTGCCCCAGAGAGTCCCTTCCAGCAGGGGATAGATTAAAGTCACCAGCAAGGTACTGGCGATGACCATGGCTGGGAACTTGGCGCGTTCGGCTAAGGCGCTGGTCAGGATTGCAGGAATCAGGCAGGCCAGGGATGCCAAGAAGAAGAAGCGCAACCCCTGGTAGCCTTGGGCAACGTTCAGATCGGTGGCCGATTGGAAGAAGTGGTAGCAATACGAAATGAAAAAACCCACCAGGAAATAACCCAACACCGCAAAGATCCAGGTTAGGGGAAACAGCGCGAACGCGGAAGTGCTGTTCTTCTTCCGCACTCCGCCGGCCTGCTTCAGGAACAGGCCGAAGGTGGCCAGCAG
>JAPLHX010000131.1 GCA_026389415.1 Coprothermobacterota bacterium
AGCGAGGTGAATCCGGCCTGTGGCTTTCTGGCATGAAAGGACGAACGGCCAGATTCCTTCGTCGCGGAGTTTACCCTTGAGCGAAGCGAAGGGTTCGAGGACAGGCCTTCGCAAAGACGGCTCAGGGTGACAAGGAGGGTGACGGCACGGGGTGACGGGAGGGATTGTCGTCCTGAGCGCAACGAAGGATCTTGCCTGTGGCTTTCTGGCATGAAAGGACGAACGGCCAGACCCTTCGCAAAGACGGCTCAGGGTGACAAGAGGGGTGGACGGCTCAGGGTGACAAAGAGAGATTGTCATGCTGAGCGTCAGCGAAGCCCTGTCCTCGAGCAGAGCGAAGGAATCTTGCAGTTGCCTTTTGGTATGTAGGACGAACGGCCAGACCCTTCGCAGAGACGGCTCAGGGTGACAAAGAGATGGACGGCTCAGGGGGACAAAAAAGGCTCAAGGCTGGATCCTTCAGCGCTGCGCGCTTCAATGCTAAAAGCAAGACCTGACCCCGAGGACATGCCGTTGAAGCCAAGCAAACTTGATAGCCGGGCCGGTTAGGCTGAAGCGTCCCAGAAAGGTTTCCGCTGCTTGCTAATTAACATGGAGACAGAGACGCGATTTTCGCTTTGATGCAATAATGATGAAATGTTGGGTTGGGCATGAGTACACTTTGTCGAATTGGCTACCATAGTTGGCGGAAAGAGCAATTAGGACCGTGTTACTTTCAGCAAGTTTGCAGACGATGCGGCAAAGTGCAGGGGCCTGCAAAAGAGCAGCACGATTGGCAAACCATGCAAATAGGGTCCTGTTCCTCTCAGGAAGTTTGCAAACGATGCGGCAAGGTGGATAGCCAGGTACAAGAACAACACGATTGGCATTGGATATTCACTGAGAAAAACTCTTTTGTCCGCAGAATGATCTGCCAGAGATGTGACAAAGTAGCCGATGCGATCGATTCGAGCTATCTGTGGCCTTCCCTGGGAGATGAAGCAAGGATGCGCCTCTACCTTGAATTGCAGGACGCCGTTCAGCAATTGGCGGAAGCGCAAAAGCTTTGGGTGATTACAAGCTACACTCCTACTTTCCTCAGAATTAACAAGTCGCAAATTACGGCGGTCCAACGTCTGCCCGCAACCATCGCCACAAAAACCCTAAAGGGAAGCAATATTCCAATTCATTCGATTTCAATAGCCTTGAAAACAATCTGTTTCTATCCGGATAAAGTGGAGCTGAATATGAGAAACCATGTTCAAAACAGAGGGTTTGGCTGGGCCTTCTTTTTCAGCAAGTCCACAACTACCGCCGATGTATGGAGGGAGAATATCCGCTTTTATCCGAATGTGAAAATTGACTTGAAGACCTTGGACTATCTGGAGCAAGAAGCAGTTCCTGCTGATTCTGAAATCTTGCGTACAACCTGGTTGTATTCTCGCAAGGATGGCGGCCCTGACTTGCGTCATTCGAAGAATAGACAGGTCCCTATCGTCAAGTACGGCTGGATTGGGATTTCACTGGGAGATGGGTCTGACCTTACGCTTCTGGTTTCCAAATACGGGGCTGCCCTCTCTCTGGCGCAGGCGCTAGAGAACTACATCAGTTCTGATGAACAAACGAGGGACGCGGAAAGAGACGCTGGAGAGGACTTCCGGCAAACTTCCAGGGAATCTCAACCTACGAGCAACGTCGATGAAAAGAGAGGTGCGTATGAAATTCTAGGTCTTGGGCCTGGGGCCTCTCTTAATGAAATAGTCAGAGCCTATCGGAAATTGGTTCAGGAGTATCATCCTGACAAAGTAGCGCACCTGGCGCCGGAATTTCGTGACTTAGCCGAGCGCCGAATGAAGGAAATCAATGAGGCTTACGAGGATACAAAAAACAAATTTCAATAGTGCTTTTCGCTCCGTGGCTTGAACAGATCATTGGTCCTGGGCTCGAGCAGTTGCCCTGGTTTTTTGGTGGCCGCGGCAGTCCGCCCACATAACCCAGCAGATCCAAGCCTTCTTCAGCCCGGCGCCCTACCGGCTGGTTTTGTAAAGTTTCCGCCGCCCGGAATTAGCACCGCACCCCGGAAAACGCTTGCCGGCCGCCATGGAGCATAAAGCCGACGGAATCGCGTCAGCTCCGGGCAATCGGGCTGATGCAGGCTTGGTTTGGGCACCCGGCTACTTCCCCGTTGCGTCGAGGAGGTTTATAATCGGTCCCAAGGCAAGGCGTAGCACATTGTTGAGGGCGTGGCAATAAACTCTTTGCCGCAAGCGCGTAGCCATAAGGGGGCACAGCCCAAAGCGCCGAGAAAGAGGCAGATGACGCAGGAGAACATCGAATGACCAAAGTGGTGGACGGAAGCCGCTCCAGCTCTATCTTGAACAAACCCGGAACACCGGCGGCAACCGGCAGGGACAGTCAACGGGAATCGGCCGATCTGCCAATCCCCCTCGACCCGGAGTTTTTGGGTGTTTGTCTGTACCGTCTGGACCCTTCAAACGATCGAGCGTACGTCTTCCATCCCTGCTCGAGCTTCCTGCGCTCCCTGGGCTACCCGCGGGCCCGGCTCCAGGATCCCCACTTTTGGCCGACCCTCATTCATCCTGAGGACCGACCCGTAATGGTGGAGGCCAACGAACGTCTTCTGCGCGGAGAGAAAAGCTTCTGCCAGTACCGAATCCTGACGCAGGAGGGAAAGTTTCGCTGGGTCTCCGACAAGGCAAGACCCATCATCGAGAATGGCCTGGTCTCGCAAATCGAAGGAATTGTCCAGGATATCACCTCGGACATCGAGAGCAAGGAACGCCTCTCCCGCCAATATCGGCAGCTTTCCTTAGAGCTGCAGCAAAATAAGGTTACCCTGCGCGCGATTTTCGACGCGACGCCGGACATGATCGTCCTCATCGATCCGGCAGGGGTCATCCTGGATGCCAACCGCGCAGCATATCGCTTCCTCGGGAAAAAGCCCGAGCAAGTCCTGGGGCGGAATAGCCGGGAGCTTCTTTTGGCGCTGCTGCCAGAATCCCGTATCAGGATGGTGGAACAGGTCGCCCGGCGCCGCCATCCCATGGCCTTCGAAGACCGGATTGGGGACCACCAGGTTGAATATCGCCTCTTCCCGGTCATCGACCAGAGCGCGCAGACGAATCAACTGGCCATCTTCGCCCGCGACATCACCGCCCAGCGCTTGCTCGAAAAGGCCTTGCAGCACAGCCAGGCTCGGCTGAAGCACATCACCGAAAGCATGTGGGATCTGGTGGGGGAGACCGATCAAGAGGGTCGCCTGGTCTACGCCAGCCCCGGGTTCCATCGTGTCCTGGGCCATTTCCCGGAAGAGCTGCTCGGGAAACCATGGTTGGACCTGGTCCACCGCGAAGATCGAGCGACGGCTATCACTGCCTTTCTTGGGGCGCCCGCACAGGAAGGGGCCACGCGCCTGGAGTCGCGGATTCTCCACGCAGACGGACACCTCGTCTGGATGGACGTGATGGTGCGCCCACTGCGGGAAGAAGGGCAAGAGGCCCAGGGCTTCATCCTCAGCCTGTGGGAAACCAGTGAGCGCAAGCGAATCGAAGACGAGAACAATCGCCTAAAAGAGGAGAGCCTGCTCTACCTGCTGCAGGAATCCAGCGAGTGTGTCGGTCTGGTTCAGAACGGAAAACTGATCCTGGCCAACCCCACATTCGCCCGTCTGCTGGGGGAGAAGAGCCCGGGGGCGTTGCTGGGGCGGGAGTTCCTGGACTTCGTGGCCGGGGGGGACCGGAAAAGGGTGGACAGTATTATGCGAAGGATTCAGAACCACTCCACCACAATGCTGGAACGCCTGGAGCTGACCATGCTACGAACCGATGGCATGGAGGCATCGATCGAGTGCTCTTTTTATGGGATGGAGTACAGGCAGGCTCGCTGCCTGCTGATCCGAGGGTTAGACATCAGCGCCCGGCGGAGGGCGGAGCAGACACTGAAGCGGGAAGTCGCCAAGAAGATCACCAGCGAGCTGGCCTCGGGGGTCGCGCACGAGATCCGCAACCCGCTGTTCATCATCTCGCTTTCGGTTCAAGCCATCGAGAAGAGACTGCCCGCCAACGATCCCCAGCGCAGGCTGACAAGAGCCATTTTGGACAAAGTGCACAAACTGGACAAGGTCACCGCCGGCCTGGTCCGCTTGGGCAAGTACGATGAGTTGAACATGGTCAGCGCAAGCTTGCGCAATCGCGTGGACTTGACCTTGATTTTGGTCCGGGCTTCGGCCAGAGCCAAGCGAGTAAAGATTGTGCGGCGCCATACTCCCCGGTTACCGCGGGCATGGATCGACCCGGAGGCGATGGATGCCGTCCTGGCCAACCTGTTTACCAATGCCATGGAAGCCATGACCAGGGGTGGCGTGCTGACGGTGGAAACCGCTTTCGACCAGGAAACCGGGGAGCTCCTGGTGCGTATCCAAGACACGGGGAACGGCATCCGGAAATCGATCCGGGAGAAGGTCTTCGACCCCTTCTTCACTACCAAGGAGACGGGCTCGGGAATCGGTCTGGTTTTTTGCAAACGAATCGTCGAGGAGCATGGGGGGCGGCTGACCTTTGAAAGTAAAACCGGGGGAGCACACCGCGGGACCACCTTCCAAATCACCCTACCCGCTTCCCGGCAAAGCAACGGGAGAGGGAAACGATGAACGAGCAAGCCCGGATCTTGGTGATCGACGATGACCCGGCGATGGCTGTGCTCTTCGGCCGTCTGCTGGGCGAGCGCTTCCGTGTGACCGGCGCTAAAAATGGGAAAAATGGCCTGCATAAAGCGGAAAGCGATCCTCCTGACCTGATTTTCCTCGACCTTCGCCTGCCGGACCTGGATGGAGTGGAAGTGCTGCGCCGCCTGCGGGCCTTCGACGCCGTCGTCCCGGTGATCGCCCTCACCGGATTCGAGTCGGTGGAGACTGCGGTGCAGATGATGAAGTTGGGAGCGTATGACTACGTCCCCAAGCCACTCCCAGTCGGTCGCTTGCAGATCATCGTCGAGCATGCCCTGGAAAAATCGGCCTTGGAAAGAGAAATCCGCAACCTGAAGCGCACACACGGGATTGAAGGGATCGTCGGGGTGAGCCCGCAGATGGAGGCGCTGCGCCAGCGAATCCGCAAAGCCGCCCCCTATGACCTGGCAATCCTTATCATCGGCGAAAGCGGCACCGGCAAGGAACTGGTGGCCAGAGCGATCCATCACCTTTCTCCCCGCCGGGAAGGCCCTTTCATCGCCATCGACTGCAACGCCTTGCCCGAGACCCTCTTCGAGTCGGAGTTGTTCGGCTACGAGAAAGGCGCCTTCACCGGGGCGGACCAACGCAAGGCCGGCCGCTTCGAATTGGCTTCCGGGGGAACGCTCTTCCTGGATGAGATCAGCAATCTCCCCTTGAACATGCAAGCCAAGTTGCTGCGTGTTCTCCAGGATAAGGTCGTCGAACGGCTCGGCGGGCACACGCCTTTTCAGGTGGACGTACGCATCGTCACCGCCACCAACGCTGACCTGGAACAGGCGATGCGCCAAGGGTGTTTTCGCGAGGACCTCTACTTTCGAATCCAAACCTTCCCGATTACCATCCCCCCTCTGCGCGACCGCAACCAAGACATCCCGCTTTTAGCCAGCTATTTCCTGGATCGCTACCGCAGGGAATTCGACAAACCGGTGGAGCGGATTCACCCGGAGGCGATGGACAGGCTGCAACGTTACCATTGGCCGGGCAACGTCCGCGAGCTGGAGAACGTCATCAAGAGCGCTGTGATCCTGGCCGACGAAATGATCGGCGTGGAGCACCTCCCGCCCTTCGCCGACCCGGGGAGGTCGTTTGTCCCCGAAGCGAAGCTCTTGGTGGAGGTAGAGCGGGAGGCGATCCGGCAGGCTTTGGAGGATCATCGCTGGAACCGCAGCCGAACTGCTGCGTCTCTCGGCATTGACGAGAAAACCCTTCGGGCCAAGATCCAGAAATACGGGCTGATCCGGACATCCCTCTAATCCGGACATCCCTCTAATCCGGGCATTTTACCCGCCCGCCGGGAATATTTCCCTGCTTTTTTCCTCCTGGGCTGCCGCTTTATGATCGTGCCCTTCTTCCGTCTACCGCTCTGTGAAGGGCCTGACCTAGTTCACCGCTGCTTTGGCACCGTATTTGCTACATAATCTAGGCAAGACTCAGGATCGCGATGGAAGATCGGTCGAGAGTCAGAATGGCAGAGGGTGAAAAAAAAAGTGTTGATCGTCGATGATGAAAAAGAGATTTGCTGGCTGCTTAGCCAAGCCCTGAGTGAGGAAGGATATCAGGTAAGCGTGGCCCACAGCGGCAAAGAGGGTTTGAGTCGGGTCCAGAAAAGCGGTGAAGTGG